>DATGUS010000001.1:0-8480 GCA_035301245.1 Alloiococcus sp.
GAGACCAGATTAAAATATGACATTAAAAAAATATATAGAATCCACATAAGGAAATATTCTTTGTATGGATTTTTAAACACCTATAATAATGTTTAGATAGTATACCTTTATCAGTGATTTTTAATATAATTAACAGATAGAGACTACAAAGGAATTAATGGTTATTAAATTAAGTGTTGAAAGATGATTTAGTTAAAAAGAATGTATACCCTAATATGTTAAGAAATATTTTATAACCAGATTATAATTATATTATTAAAGTTTCAGTAACTAAAGAAATGCAAATAAAAAATGTGACAAGTCTAAACCAAGCGATTATTAATAATGGCTTGATTTAATTTCCATGTATTATCGGTCATTTATTGTTTAAAAATTGTCAGTGAATCTCCCGACAATTTATTACTTATATGAGAGAGTAGATGGTGTATATTTTGTCTCTTATTCTTTGATAAATCAATATTCCGACTATCCGTTGGGGTCGTTAATATACATGTTGTATCAATGGTTGGTATGGTAATAATGAGGTCGCCAGAGAACGATTTTAAAAAATACTGAAACACTAATGAATGTTGATTTAACAGCGTTTGTTAGTGTTTTTTGTTTTCGATAGGTCACTAGAGAATACTAGAGAAAGCTAAATCATTTTGCACTAATGTCGCACTCTTTTCAGAAAAGTCATAAAAAACCTGTGGATAAAATAATATGTTGCCCTGTTGCTTGAATGGTTATGAACTTCATAGTGCCAATGCTATCGATATCACGCTAATAAGTTTTCTTTAGACACGAATAAAATAGATTGATATTCATTTAAGAGTAAGCTATCATGAAAAAAAGCCTTACATAGACTAGGTATATGTCATATCAATAGGAGGTAATTCATTGAAAAAAAATAATTTTTCGACGCGTCAATTGACGTTTGCGGCCATGTTTATCGCATTAACTACCGTAGCAACGATGGTTATCAGTATACCTATCCCAGGTACGAATGGTTATGTAAATATCGGTGATACTTTTGTATTGTTAAGTGGTTTAATTTTTTCTCATTACTTTGGTGCTCTTATTGGCGGAGTTGGTTCTGCAATGGCTGATATATTCTTAGGCTACACAATATATGCACCTATCACATTAATTGTGAAAGGAATAGAAGGATTTATTGCTGGGAAATTAGGTAAAGAATCTAAGTTTTCAATTATTATGGCAGTCGTTTGTGCTGTTATTTGGATGCCGATAGGTTATTTTATTTTTGAAGCCCTTATTTTTAATGTCCCAATAGCAATTGGATCACTGTTAGCCAATTATGTCCAAGGAGCATTTAGTGGCATATTAGCCTTATTATTATACCCAATTATCGTAAAGCTTATTGAAGTGTATGGTGTAAGAACATATTAAAATTTAATGGGGGTCATTAATTTGGAGCAAACCTTGGTAATCATCAAGCCAGATGGTGTAGAGCGAAATTTGATTGGATCAATTTTAAATGAGTATGAACGAAACGGTTTAGTCATTAAAAATATAAAAATGTTAGTAGCTGATGAAGAGTTGGCAAAAGAGCATTATGATGAACATGTAGACAAACCTTTTTTTAATGATTTGGTCGATTACATTACTAGTGGTCCATCTTGTGTCTTGATTATTGAAGGAGAAAATGCGATTGATCGTGTTAGAAAGATTAATGGTGCAACAAATCCAAAAGAAGCTCAAGATAATACGATACGAGCTCTTTACGGCTTAGAACTCTCTAAGAATACTGTCCATGCATCGGATTCGCAAAAAAGTGCCAAACGAGAAATTAGTATTTGGTTCGCTTAATAAAAAAATAAATGATTAAATAGAAGCATGCATTTAAAAGTGCATGCTTTTTAATATAGGTGGTTATAAAGTTCACTTATTTGTAATTATAACGATTTACACATAAAATGTGTAATAACTATAATATATAGGAGGAATTTTGATGAATCAGATTACATCAATTTTTGAAAATGGAGCAGACTCTTTATTTTCGATTGTTAGTGGCTTATAAGGTGGTTTATTATTATTATTAGTCGCATGGTTAGTAGCTACACTTTTCAAAAAAGCGATAACTAAAGGGCTAAAAGCGATCAACTTCCACAAGAAATTAGTCGGATGGAATTTTGTTTCTAATCAATCACAAGGTGAGCAAACCGTTAGCGCACTAGGAAAAGTTGTTTATTACTTAGTATAGGTATTATTCTTACCTGGTATTTTCCAAGCATTTGGCTTATTAGCAATTGCTCAACCTATTACCAATAAGATTAATACAGCTTTAGCATTCCTGCCTAATGTTATTGGGGCAGTTGTTGTCGTTGTTTTAGGAGTGTTTGCTGCTAAATACGTTCGAAATTTAGTGTATAATTTTCTTATAGCAACAAACGTTGAATCTTATTTAAATAAATTTTTAGGTGGTTCAACTTCACAGTCATCAGCGGATACAACTGTTGATCAAGACTATAAAAATACATTAACAAAAGCATTATCAACTCTAGCATATGTACTTGTATTGCTGCCAATTCTATTGGTTGCTGTTGAGACACTAGGTATTCAATCGATTATTCATCCGGTAACTGATTTGCTTAACACAATTTTATCAGCTATACCTAACATTATCGTTGCTGTTATTTTACTTGGTGTTGGATTTATTGCATCTAAGATTATCGGTGAATTAGTAACGGATTTAATGAACGGTACGGGAATAAATAAATATTCTGAAACTTTACGTAATAAAGCAAATGTAAATCTTGACTTAGCTGGTTTAACTGGCCAAGCTGTATCATTTGTAATTGGTTTATTATTCTTTGTTGAAGCTTTAAATGCTTTAAACTTAGATATTTTAAACACAGTGGGCGCTGCTATTGTGGCTTATATTCCAAGTGTAGTAGTAGCTGGAATCATTGCTGTATTAGCGTTTATGCTGGCTGAGTTTGTTGCTTCATTAATTAGAAAGTCAACATCAGGTAACTTAACTGCTAATTTAGTAAAATCATTAATTTATGTATTTGCTGGGTTTATGATTTTAGACCAATTAAACTTTGCAACCAGCATTGTTAACCAAGCGTTTATTATGATTATGGGTGCTTTAGCAGTGGCATTTGCTCTTGCTTTTGGTTTAGGTGGACGTGATTTTGCACGTAAGCAACTAGAAAAAGCAGATGAAAAAATTGAAAAAGAAACGAATAACCAAAACTAATTAAATTATCAGTAAAAGTTGCAAAAACCCTGAGGAGTTGAATCCTTGGGGTTCTTATTTAGTTGACGAAATACCCCCATGGGTATATAATATTAGTAATTTAACTATGGAAGAAGGGTTAATAAATGGAATACGACAAAAAATTAAAAAATCGTGTGAAGCGAGTAGAAGGGCAGCTTCGAGGTGTTCTTAAAATGATGGAAGAAAATAAAGAATGTCGAGATGTTGCTACTCAAATGTCTGCTGCACGTAATGCATTGGACCGAACATTAGCACTAATTGTTAGTCAAAATTTAGAAGAGTGCATTCGTAATGAAAAATTAGATGACGAAAGTTCCGAGCAATTAATTGAAGAAGCAGTATCATTATTAATTAAAAGTCATTAAAAAAGATCTTTCTTTTTAAAACATAAAATATAATATCAAAAGGAGAAGTTAATATGTTTGATTTATTTTCATCAGTACCATCCATTTCGACTGACAATCTACAGGAAAAACTGGCAAAGGATAAGCATTTAACTATTTTAGATGTTCGCACACCGAATGAATATCAAGGTGGTCACATTGCTCAAGCAAAAAATGTTCCGTTAGATACTATTGATCGTTATGATAAAAAACATAACGAAGAAGTTTATGTGGTTTGTCACTCGGGTATGCGTAGTAAGCAAGCATCAAAAAAATTAGCTGATAAAGGTTACAATGTTATTAATGTTAAGGGCGGTATGAGTAGTTGGAATGGTCCAGTAGAAGGAGGTAAATAATTTATGCGTATTGTTATTGTAGGTGGTGTAGCAGGTGGTATGTCTGCAGCAACTCGTTTGAGACGATTAAATGAAGAGGCTGAAATTATTGTGTTAGAGAAAGGACCTTACGTGTCGTTTGCTAACTGTGGATTACCGTATCATATTTCTGGTGAAATTAGTGAACGAAGTAGTTTAATCGTTCAATCCCCAAAAGCGATTCATAGCCGTTTTAATATTGATGTTCGGACAGAGTATGAAGTAACAGGTATTTCTCCAGAAGCCAATAGTGTTAATGTCCTTCATAACGGTGAAAAATTTTCGATAGAGTATGATCATTTAATTTTATCGATGGGTGCAAAACCCTTTGTTCCTCCCATTAAAAACATTGAGAAAGCGAACAATGTTTTCACGTTAAGAAATATCCCAGATTTAGATAAGATTTTGAATGCATTAGAAAGCAAACCTAAAGAAGCTGTGGTTGTCGGTGCCGGATTTATCGGTCTTGAAGTGGCTGAGAATTTAAAACAATTAGGTATGAATGTGACGATTGTTGAGATGGCCCAGCAAGTTCTTCCGCCTTTAGATGAAGAGATGGCAGCATTTGTTGAAAATGAATTAGTAAAAAATGATATTAGAGTAATCACTTCACATTCAGCTACAGCATTTGGAAACAATGGGAAACAAGTCATCTTAGATGATGGCACAGTACTTGAATCTGACTTAACAATTATGTCAGTAGGCGTTGTACCAAATTCTGATATTGCTAAAGCTGCTGGTATTGAATTAGGACAGCGTGGCGGCATTGTTGTTGATGAATCTTACCGTACGAATATAGATAATATCTATGCCGTAGGAGATGCTATCATAGTGAAGCAACAAATCACTAATCAGCCAGCTTTAATTGCCCTTGCTTCACCAGCTAATCGTCAAGGTCGTCAAGTTGCTGACGTTATTTCAGGCAAAGACGTTACAAATAAAGGAAGTATCGGTACGTCAATTGTTCGTGTTTTTGACTTATCAGCAGCGTCAACAGGTTTAAGCGAAAGAGCTGCTAAACAAGCAGATCTAAACCCATCTGTCGTCCACATTTCAGGGAAGGATCATGCCGGATATTTCCCAGGAGCGACGCCAGTTCATTTGAAATTAGTCTTTAATAAAGATACTGGTGAAATCTACGGTGCACAAGGTATCGGCCAAAAAGGGATTGACAAACGTATCGATATTATTGCAACAGCCATTAAAGGCGGGTTAACCGTGGAAGATTTACCAGAATTAGAATTAACTTATGCACCGCCATTTGGTGCAGCGAAAGACCCGGTGAATATGATTGGGTACGCAGCACTCAATATTCTAGATGGAATAAGTGAAAATATTCAGTGGTATGAATTAAATGACGAAATTAAATCAGGAAAAGTATTCTTAGATGTTCGTGGTGAAAATGAGTTGATAAACAATGGCGCATTTGCATTTGAAAATCATTTAAACATTCCATTAAATGAATTAAGAGGTCGTCTTGATGAATTAGATAAAGATCAAGAATATATCGTCAGCTGTCATAGTGGTCAGCGTAGTTATATTGCTGAACGCGTTTTGAAACAAAAAGGGTTTAATGTAAAGAACCTAGATGGCGCATTCAGTCTTTACAACACAATTCGTCCTGATGAAATAAAAAAGTAAACCAGGTACTATAAAGAGCTAAAAAACTGTAGATTAAGCATCATAAATGTTTCATCTACAGTTTTTTAATTAGATAGATTGCTTTAAAAATTACTGGAGTATAACTAATTTTTGAATATAATTATTATGTAGATGTTTAATAGTAAAGGGATATCCGGATGAAGGTTGTGGTTGTTTTAAGCTATTGAAGTATATAACAGTTATTGTCTAAAAACGGATCAAGAATATTTTTACATCAATTGTTTTTAAATTGCTTGATTTTAAGTTGACTATAACGTCTATTATCGCTATGCTTTTTAATAAGGAAGTACTAGAATCTAAATCGTTTACTGTCATAGTAGACGATTTATTTTTTGATATAAATTCTAGGAACAGTGGTCACAAGATTGACTAAGTTCATTCCGGATAAATCAATAAATCGAACGTAACTTACTAACTGATTGAAGATTACTTCATATCACTAATGATTAATGTGAATAAGGACTTCATCTACCAAAAGTAATCAACTACGAATGGATAATGACTGACATGCCAAACATTAATCAATAAGTCAATATTATAGTGATTTAAAGGACAGCTATTTGGTTAGAGCAATTATTAAGGAGAATGATTATGAATGTTGTTATTGTGGGTGGTGGCAAATTAGGCTCAAACTTAATTTTAGAGCTATCCAAAGAACAATATAATATCACATTAATTGAAAAAGATGCAGAACTGTGTGAACGATTAACAAATAAATTTGATATTATCGGATTTGTTGGCAATGGGTGTCATTATGATACACAAATGGAAGCCAGAGTTAGTGAATGTGATATATTTATATCTGTCACTTCTGATGACGAAACGAATATTATTGCAGCAACTATGGCACGTCATATTGGTGCTGATTATTCCATTGCACGTGTGAGGGATCCTGGATTTGCTAAACAGTCAGACTTTATGAGAGAGCAGATGGGAATTTCTATGATGATTAACCCAGACTATGAAACAGCTGAACAAATTGGCGTAATACTTGAATATCCAGCTGCTTCAAGTGTAGAAGAATTTGCTAATGGTAAGGTTAATATGATCGAAATGCCGCTGTCTGATGACCGTTTGGATGGAATTACTATTAATGAGTTTCGTAATCGGTATACTGACATTATTGTTTGTTTAATCTTGCGAGATGGTGAAGTAATTATTCCAGATGGTTCAACAATCATTAAAAAGAATGATTTAATATCCGTAACTGGCACACATGAAGATCTGATAACTTTTTATAATGACGTTGGGCTAATTGATAAGAAATTAAAAAGTACTTTAATTATCGGTGGGGGACGTATCACTCATTACTTATTGAAGCAATTAGACCTAAGTCAAACAGAAGTTAAAGTGATAGAACTGAAAAAAGACGTTGCTATACAGTTGAGTCATCAGTTTCCTGAGGTCATTGTGATAAACGGTGATGGCTCTGATCAGGATTTTCTAAACGAAGAACGCATTGGACATTTTGATTCCGTAATTAATTTGACTGGTATCGATGAAGAAAATATGCTGATATCATTGTATGCCTTAAAAATGGGTGTCGAAAAAGTCATCACAAAAATAAATCGGACTGATCTAATTTCGTTAATTGGTGCTACTTCACTGCAAGGTATTGTGACGCCTACAAGATTGATTACCAATAAGATTCTTAGATTAATAAGGTCTATCGTATCTAAAAACTCAGATTCCGATATTGAGATGCTTTACCGTATTGCAGACAATCAAGCTGAGGCCATACAGTTTCATGTTCGAAAAGAGATGCCATATACAGGAATAACGCTTCAAGAATTAACTTTTAAAAAAGGAGTTATTATGGCATATATCGTTCGAAATGGTCAACTTATATTTCCTACAGGTCAAGATTGTATCTATAATGATGATCAAGTTATATTTATAACAACGCTAGAAAATATCACTAGTATTGAAGAATTGTTGGAGTAGTTATTAATGAATAAAAAAATAATTGTATATATTTTAGGTCGATTATTACAAGTGTTTGGTATGTTATTTAGTGTCCCCTTAATTGTCAGTTTAATCTATCATGAATCAGCAATCTATGTGTTAAGCTATGTGATACCAGGAGTCTTCTCAATTGTTATTGGCTTTTTATTAACTTTCAAAAAACCTGATAATACACTGTTTTATGCTAAAGAAGGATTCATTATTGTATCTTTATCATGGATAATTATATCTTTTTTAGGAGCCATTCCATTTGTCATTAATGGAGATATCCCTTTTATCATTGATGCCTTTTTTGAAATGGCCAGTGGCTTTTCAACAACTGGATCAAGCATAATGAACACACTAGATTTTATGTCACATTCGTCCATATTTTGGCGAAGTTTTGCTCACCTAGTAGGTGGGATGGGTGTGCTAGTTTTTGCTTTAGCGGTGTTACCGCAGATTGGATCCGAAACGGTTCATGTAATGAAAGCTGAAGTACCTGGCCCACAATTTGGCAAATTAGTAGCTAAATTGTCGGATACAGCACGTATATTGTACATACTCTATATTGTTTTTACAGCCGTTGTGATCATTGGCTTGATAATCTTAGGCATGCCAGTCTATGATTCATTCATTTACGCCTTCGGTGCTGCAGGAACGGGTGGCTTTGCAATGAATGATGCAGGGATTTTATCTTATAATAGTCCGGCAATAGAGATGTTCTTAAGTTTTGCAATGCTTGTGTTCGGTGTCAATTTCAATTTATATTTTTTAATTGTATTAGGTCATTTTAAGAAAATTTTTCAATCTGAAGAATTGAAATGGTATTTAGGAATCGTTGTGGGAGCAACATTGCTAATCTCGACTCAGTTAGTTGTTCATGGAAAA
>DATGUS010000002.1:0-26902 GCA_035301245.1 Alloiococcus sp.
ATGCGTTTTATAAATGCATTACCAAAACTAAACGACAAATATTTAGTGAAAACAGAAGAAGATTTCAAATAAATTAATTCCATTGTTTATTGTAAAAAGTGGTATGATTTACGTTTAATGTGTCCATGAAGATAAAGAACCAATGGAACGTTCTAATAAAAATTCCTACAATTGATAAAAAATGATTGAAAGCAACAGGGGAGAATTAGAGAATAAATAAGTTAAAAGATTAGAAAAGCAAGGCAGTGTCTTGCTTTTTACTTTTTAAAATATAAAATATTGCATACTTCTTGAAAAGTGTTATACTTGTTATATAACAACAAAACAAAAACGTTTAACCCCTTAGAATTAGGAGTGAGATGAATGATTATTCAAATCGATAAGTTAAGTCAAGTACCAATATATATTCAGCTGACCAATCAGTTGAAGCGTCTAATCATTTTAGGAGATCTAAAAGATCATGAATCACTGCCCAGCGTAAGAAGTCTAGCGGGAGATTTAGGTGTTAATATGCATACTGTTAATAAAGCTTATAATATTCTTGTTGAAGAAAATATTTTAACAAAAAATCAACAGGGTTACGTCGTAAATCCAGACCGTTCAATTACTAAAGATAGACTAAATGATTTAGAAAAAAGAATTGAAAATTTACTATTGGATATCTTCATTCATAATGTCCCTACCCAAGAAATTAAAGAAATCTTTAATCAAAAAATGAAAAATTTAAAGATGGAGGAGTAGCATATGTGGATCTTTAGTTTATTAATAATGTCTCTGATTATTGTAGTTGGCGTTATTTTAGGCCTAACACCTAAATTTAGTCGTCAATCTACACCGTTCGGAATTTCAGTTGCTAACAAACATAAAGTTATTGAAGAATTTAAACAACAATATTTCAAAGCTAATACTGGGATGGGAATCTTACTTGCACTACCGATGATCATTTTCTCTTTTATCAAACCATACGAAAAAGCAGAAAGATTCGCAGCAATGTATTCATTTATAGCGATAGTAGTACAAATAACTATTAGCTTCGGATTATACTTATATTTTAGAAAGCAATTATTTAATTGGTTAGAAACAAACCCGGTTCTAAATAATGATGACTCAAAAACAATCGCAACGGATATAAAGTATCATGACCAGGTTGAATTCAAAAGTCATATTTCTTTCATAATTAGTCAGATAGTTATTATTGTCATCCCAGTAATTATAGCGTTTGTTTTTTACGATAGTATTCCGGAAGACATTCCCATCAATTGGAATGCAAATTTTGAAGTAGGAGAAACAGTAGCAAAAAGTATTTGGTCAGTTCTTGCATTACCAGGGATACAGTTACTTCTAGTCCCGATAATGAACTTAAGTAACTACGCAATCGTAAAATCGAAACAACATATTTCACCATTAGATCCTGAAAAAGCCAGTGAAAAAAGCCGTTTTTTCCGTAAAAAATGGTCTAACATGCTTTACTGGGTTACCATTGCAACACAGCTATTGATGTCTGGCGTTTTTCTCTATTCATTATTTGGTAATAATAAACATTTTTGGATATTAGTAATCTTACTTGTCATATTTCTTTTCTTTACAATTGGTGGACCACTATACCTATCTATTAAATACGGACAAGCTGGAGAGAAGTTATTGGCTGCAGATGCACAGTACTATAGTGATCCTGAAGAAGATGAGTCATGGAAATTTGGTATCTTTTACTATAACAAAAATGATCCATCAATCTTCGTTGAAAAACGTTTTGGTATTGGTTCAACGCTTAACTACGGTACATGGCAAGCATGGGGAATCACTATCTCCATCATTATCATTTCTATATTATTGATTGTATGGGCTTATTTGTTAAAATAAGTAATTGGTTAACAGTGAATGGAATTTATTTTTGTTGTATTCATAAAAATATATTGATAATTGTTAAAAATGATTTATTTTAGAGGAAGTAATCTATTTGTTAGTGACAATAGATTACTTCTTCATTAACTCTATCCAAGTTCCATTAGATTAGTAATACTCTTTTACTAAGCATATCAGACTAATATTTACATAAATATGTAATACGTTAAAAATAATTAAATTGACTATGACTCAATTATTCCGTACACTATTATTAAATTGAATATCGAAAATTGGTAAGAACTACATTAGTTCTTTTAATAGGGAAGACGGTTAGAGTCCGTCACGGTACCGCCACTGTATTTACGAGTTTTTTATCATAGGTCACTGTCATGCACGGGAAGACGATAAAAAATAATGACTATAAGTCAGGATATCTGCCAATTGGGATTAATCATTCAACTTACGAGTATAAGGGGGAGGTTTTTTGATGGAAAAATATGTCCATTTTGGAACTTAAAGACTTTTAACAAACGTATGTATGTTGGAAGTCTATTTTTTTACATCAAAGGAGCGAAAATAATGTCAATTGTTGAAGTATATACGAAACCATCTTGTCAGTGGTGTGATCGATTAAAAGAGTGGTTAAATGATAATCACATTGAATTTAATGAAATCAATATTGAAGAAAATAATAAAGCCAGAGAGTATATCATAAATCAAGGTCTGATGACGGTACCGCAAGTTTTTATCGATGGTATCCATAGACCACATGAACCACTGTATAGCCAATTGTTGGAATGGATCAACATGGATTCTTGGAAACTAGACGACTTGACAATTATAAAACGTGATGGCAAGCAAGTGCCATTTAACGGTCAAAAAATTGAACGTGCTATTCAAAAAGCAACTAATGAAACCCATGAATTAACAGCAAATCAAGTAAAAGAAGTAGCGGATCTAGTTATTCAACGTATCAAGAATAACCCAATTTCTGTAGAAGAGATTCAAGATATGGTCGAAGTGGCACTCATTGAAAAGACATTTCCCAAAACAGCAAAAGCGTATATTTTATATCGAGATCGCCAACATCAATTACGCAAACGAGATATTTTTAAACCACGTAAGCACTTAAAACCATACGAATATCCAGAGCTTGAATCATATAAAGAAGCTATCCAACATTCTTATTGGCTGCATACAGAATACAACTACACAAGTGATATTCAAGATTACAAAATTAATGTTTTACCTCATGAACGAACTGCGATAAGAAACGCTATGCTTGCTATTTCGCAAGTTGAAGTAAGCGTCAAAACGTTTTGGGCCAAAATGTATGATCATCTACCGAAGCCTGAACTAGCTAATGTGGGCATGACCTTTGCCGAATCAGAAGTTCGTCACAGCGATGCCTACTCCCACTTATTAGAGTTACTAGGACTAAATGAAATTTTTGAATCGATTGAGGATATTCCTGCTTTAAACCAACGAGTCGATTACTTAAATTCTCATATTCAATATATGAATTCCGGATCTAATAGAGATTATGCCGTATCAGTATTACTTTTTTCAGCATTTATTGAACACATTTCTTTATTTAGTCAGTTTCTTATTGTGATGGGATTCAATAAGCATAAAAATTTATTCAGTGGTATTTCAAATGTGATTGAAGCCACATCTAAAGAAGAACAGCTACATGGGGAGTTCGGGATTGATTTGATCAATACGATTCATGAAGAGAATCCTGAGTGGTTTGACGATGATTTAAAAGAAGAAATCTATACACTTTGCCGTCAAGCTTATAAAGCTGAACAAGAAGTCCTTCAATGGATTTATGAAGATGGTGAAATTGACTTTATGCCACAGTATACAGTGGAAGAGTTTATTAAAAACCGTTTGAATAATTCCCTTGAAGCGATTGGATTAAAACGTATTTTTGAGACTGATTTAGAAGAAGTTGAGAAAACGTTATGGTTTGATGAAGAAATTGTCAGCACCAAGCATGTCGACTTTTTTGAAAAACGATCTGTAAATTATACAAAACGCTCACAATCCATGACGGCTGATGATTTATTCTAGAAAGTAGGCAAGATATAATGACAACGATCAAACGAAATTATGAACCATTTTATTGGTTAACAGAAGCAACCCAAACCTTTCTTAATAGAGGATACTTAACGGAGGGTCAAGATGCTAAAGAACGTATTAAAGACATTGCTGATAGAGCTGAAGAAATATTAGACATTGATGGTTTTTCAGACAAGTTTTATAACTATATGAGTAAAGGATACTACTCATTATCAACACCTGTCTGGACAAATTTTGGAACAGCCCGTGGTTTTCCAATAAGTTGCTTTGGCAGTCACTTGTCAGATAATATGGCAAGTATTCTGTCAACCGCTTCAGAAATTGGCATGATGAGTAAGTACGGGGGAGGCACATCAGGATATTTCGGTGATTTAAGACCTCGTGGTGCTGAAATTACAGATAACGGACACTCCAGTGGCGCAGTGCATTTTATGAAGTTATTTGAACAAATGACTGATACGGTTAGTCAAGGTTCTAACCGTAGAGGAAGATTTGCGGCGTATCTTCCGATCGATCATCCCGATATTGAAGAGTTCTTGGAAATAGGTGTTGAAGGGAACGACATTCAAGATTTAAACCATGGAGTGACCGTAACCGATGAATGGTTAAAATCAATGATCGCAGGAGATCAAGAAAAGCGACGTATATGGGCAAAAGTGTTACAACGTCGTGTAGAAATGGGATATCCTTATATTTTCTTTACAGATACGGTTAATAAAAATAAACCAGAGTGGTATGACCGTTATCCTATTACTCACTCAAACTTATGTAGTGAAATCACTTTACCCGATAACGATGACTGGTCATTCGTTTGTAATTTATCATCAATGAATGTGCTTCACTACCATGAATGGAAAGATACGGATGCTGTTGAGACGATGATTTATTTCTTAGATGCAGTGATGAGTGAATTTATCGAAAAATTAGAAGAACTGAAAGAGTCCGATGATCCTGAATATACAGAGGCATTCCGCTTTATGAAACGGGCTTATCAATTTGCTAAAGATAACCGAGCTCTCGGATTAGGTGTCTTAGGATGGCATTCACTACTCCAATCTCAGATGATAGCTTATGAATCTGAAGAAGCAAGTCTTTTAAATGAAGAAGTGCATAAAACAATCAGTGAGCGCGCAAAGAAAGCATCACAAGAACTTGCCAAAAAGTATGGTGAACCAGCCGTATTAAAAGGGACTGGCTACCGTAATTCAACAACAATGGCGGTTGCACCAACGACATCATCTGCGTTTATTATTGGTCAAGTATCACAATCCATTGAGCCTTTGTTTAGTAACTACTATGTAAAGGATATGAGTAAAATTAAAACAACGATTAAAAATAAATATTTAGTTGAGTTACTTGATGAGAAAGGTAAAAATACAGCTGAAGTGTGGCAAAATATTAAAAATCACGATGGTTCCGTACAACAATTAGATTTCTTATCAGATCATGAAAAAGATGTCTTTAAAACGTTTGCTGAACTCAATCAATATGAAATTATTAACCAAGCTAGTGTTCGTCAACGCTTCATTGATCAATCGCAATCACTTAATATTATGATTAACCCAGCAATGATGACAACTAAAGAAATCAATCATCTGCACTTGTATGCTTGGGAGAATGGTATTAAAACGTTATATTACCAACACTCAACTAGTGCCGCACAAGCTTTTTACCGCTCAAGTGTCTGTTTAGCTTGTGAAGCTTAAAAATTTAATCTCAATAGATGGAACCAAAAAGACTGCAATGATTGCAGTCTTTTTATTTTATTTTCAACTTAAATCTTTAAGTAACTAAAATCAGTATGTATTGTCTTTTTCTTTTTTAATATACTGATAGGTTTCAACTATGGTTATCTTATCTTTAACCAATCGCTCAATATGGAAATGAATATTATCGTTAAGAATCTCATTGCGGTAAAAATATTCATCTTCAAAAATACATAAATCAAAACACTGTGTGCCTGCATATAGTATTAAATAGGGCGCAACTATTGTTCAGCAATCAAGTAGTGCTTAGGTGATCCTACAATCACAAATATACTAGCAATTTTATCTTGCGGCGCACGTATTAACGATAATCAAAGTTGTTTTTAAACTTCCCGGAATACAAGTTTTTACTTTACAAGCATTAATTGTGCAGTTAAAAAAGAAACCAAGTCATCCCATTGGTTTAAATGCCGTTAAAGCCTTTGAAGATAAAGAAATATATGAGACCTAAAATATTTTCTACTAATAATATTTAAACTTGAAATTCATAGAAAAATGATCAATAGATAAGCCATAACGACATATAAAATACTGAATAGAGTCCCAAAAAGATAATACTCAGCAAAACCTTTACTTTGTTCGATCTCTTTAAATCGAGCTATTGATTTAGCAGTGTATATGAATCCAATAGCTGTCATTTGATTCATCCCTAAGAGGATTACTGATAATACCCTCTCTAGGTTACCAATGATAGCACCTGCACCTGGTATAGTTTTATCATCTGTTGGCAAATGATATTTTTGAAAAAGCATTTTAAACGTCATATTGGCTGGTTTGGTAATGGTCAACATTAGTAGAAACCATTTTAAAACATCTATGGATATTAAATTTGATGAAAAATTAAAACTAAATATAAATTCACTTAAAAAGATAATGACCATCAAATGCAATAATTGATCTGCTGCATATACTACTTCATTTAATATTATTTGTAACCCAGAAATAAAGAACTTAATCAAGTCAATGATTGCGTGACAGAGAAAAGATAGTAATAGCAAAAACCATAGTTTAGATAGTACTTGAATTCCCAATAGTAGTATTCGGAATAGCAGATCTTTTCATTCAATTGCCTACTTTACTTTATAAAAAGAAAGCAACGATGGGTACTTCCATTTTTATTTTGCTACTTTAAATCAATTTATCTATTATGCGAAAATATTCAAAATCATTGGTAAAGCATACCGTATTAAAGATAAATTATGTTGCCATTCCTACACTTTTAAATTACGCTCAACAACCAATTATTTACGTCAGAAAAAATGTCCTGATTATTTACTTCATTGACTAATTCATGTCTGGCATCTTCGAATAACTTAAGAGTTACGTTTTCTAAATCTAATTGTATATATTGTTCATATAATGCATGAACTGCTGCACCATACTTACCAACAGGATCCATATCACCAGAAATTATTAAAAGAGGTAATTCTTTTTCAATTTTTTCTAGTCGCTTTTTTTGATATAACGATTTAAAAGCGTGGAAGAGTTCGTAGTAAAAATTTATCGAAGAAACGAATCCAGACAACTCATCTTTCTTATATTGTTCCAAAACTTTAGGATCTCTTGTCAGCCAACTAGATGTCGGTTGTTGGTTTTTAAATTTCTTATTAAATGCCCCAAATGATAATTGGTCAATTAATTTAGCTTCTTTTTTATTATCCAATACAATATTTTGAATAGTAGCTAATATTCTTCCCATTTTTACATCCAGCCCATTTTGTTTGGCTGAACCAGAGAGGATTATCCCGTCTATTTTTCTAGAATTTTGAATAATATACTCTTGCCCGATAAATGAACCAAAACTATGAGCAAAAATAAATAAGGGGAGCTTGGGATATTTCTTTTTAATTAACTCTGAAATCAGTTGTTCATCTTTAACAATATTTTGAAAACCATCTTCACCAATATAGCCAAAGACTTCTTCAGGTGTTAATGAATGGCCATGACCACGATGATCATCCGCATAAACAATGTAACCTTTTTTATTTAGAAAATGTGCAAACTTTTCATATCGTCCCGAATGTTCGGCCATGCCATGAATAATTTGAACGATTCCTATTGGCTTTTCTACTTGATCCCATATACGTAAAAATATTTTTTGACCATCAAGAGAAGAAATATACTTAGTTCTATGCTTCATTATTTGACTCCTATTCATTTATTTTATTTAGTATAATACAAACTAATTTTAAAATCATTAAACGTGTTCTGTGTTAGGGGAGTAGTCAAATGGCGACTTCATAAAAATTAAAATATAAAAGCCATTTAAAATTCTTAAATCAGAAAGTTAATATTTAAATAACTAAACTATGATTCAATCAAACGAACTTTATTTATACGATACAACGGTAACTGGATTAGTTTCTTATTTCTTCAAAATTCAAGGGACAACTGCTTCAGCTAGTTTTGGCATTACAGGATTATCAGGACCGATTACTGCCTTTAGTTTTATGGAAGGAAATGTTATGATTCGTTTGTTAGTTCTAATTGTGCAGTATTTAGTTGTCCCATTAGCTATAGCATTTGTAACACATCATTTATTTACACGTATGAACTTATATAACTATGACGTATTTAAATTTATGGGCAATGACAATTAATATCTTTTAGAAAGAGGAATTTACATGACTAAGATTGCTGTGTATCAAGTACGAGAAGAAGAATTACCTATCGTTAAAAAGTGGTCAAAAGACAATAACGTAGAAGTGAAAATTATTGACGGCCAAATAACTCCACAAAATATACACTTAGCTAAGGAGTGTGATGGGGTAACAACCAGCCAAAACACTAAAGTTCCGACTGAAGTTTATGAAAAGTTAAAAGAGTATGGCATCAAACAAATTGCTCAACGAAGTGCGGGCTATGATTACTATGATTTAGACGCAGCAACTAAAAATAACATTATTATAAGTAATGTACCCGTGTATTCACCAGAATCAATTGCTGAGTTTGCAATTACCCAAACTTTAATGTTACTTCGTAAAGTTAACAAAATTGAAGTAAAAACAAAAGAAGGCGACTTCCGTTGGCAGCCAGGTATTCGTGGAGGCTTGCTTGGTGAAATGACAGTAGGCGTTATTGGTACTGGTCATATTGGCCGTATCGTAGCAAAATTATTTAAAGGTTTTGGGGCTAAAGTAATCGGTTATGATCTTTATCCAAATGACGAAGCAACAAAATACTTAGAGTATAAAGACAGTGTCGAAGAGGTTGTCAAAGAAGCCGATGTGGTGACTTTACATGTTCCAGCAACAGCTGATAATCACCACCAATTTGATTATGAAATGTTTAAACAATTCAAACCAACGGCATATTTTATCAACGATGCTCGAGGTTCTATTGTGGACACTGAAGGTTTAATCCAAGCTTTAGATGAAGGTCTAATTGCAGGAGCTGCTTTAGATACTTATGAAAATGAAGGTCCATATATTCCAGTGGATAATCGTGAGACTGGAATTGATGATAAATTATTCCAACGTCTTCTAGACCACCCAAAAATATTATTCACTCCACATATTGCTCACTATACAGATGTATCTGTGCGTAACATTATGAATATTGGGTTAGATTCTACTCTTGAAGTCATAAAAACTGGAGATACAAAAAATCGTGTAAACAAAGTATAATTTAATAAATTTATATTTAAAAAAAGACTATGGATTTTAAAAAGAATCCATAGTCTTTGTGGATGCATGGATAGCTTCTGTCGATACTATTGAAAATAAGAAGTTAACACATGAATTAATTGATGAAGCGGTTGAATCCACTAAATCAATGAAAACGAAAAAAGGTCGCGCCTCGTATGTAGGGGACCGTTCCATCGGTCATATTGATCCTGGTGTTTACTCTTCAGGATTATTATTTCATGCGTTGTTAAGAGCGGAGTAAGAGTAATGGAAAAAACAGGAATTATTATTGTTTCTCATGTCCATGAAATAGCAGAAGGAATTCATCGTCTGATTAAAGAGGTGGCAGCAGATGTTGATATCCAAGTGGTTGGTGGAGTCGGTGACAATGAAATCGGAACAAGTTTTGATACAGCTTTAGAAGCGATTAATAACAGTTCTGCTAAAAACTTATTAGCTTTTTATGATTTAGGTAGTGCCAAAATGAATTTAAAATGGCAATGGAAATGAGCGATAAAACCATTAAAATATATGATGCGCCAGTTGTCGAAGGAGCATATACTGCTGCTACTTTATTACGAGTCGGTGTGGATCAGAAAAACATTGAAGAGCAGCTAGAAGATATTCATATCGTAAAATAAAGAAAAAACATCAATCTTTTCCACTAGCCATATAAAGCTTAAAATTTGTAAAAGCTTTCAAAACATTAGAATAAAAGATTCTGGTTATGTCTTGAATTATTTAGACACACTAGAGTCTTTTTATTATTCTAGAGAATTTTGTCTTTCGTTTTACTTCGATCAAAATAGACTTCCACTGTAAATTTAATTTATCCCTTGTAGAGAAGACCACTATTCGAACCCCAAATTACTTATGATAGGTCAGATTATTTTCTTTACACAAGTGAATAAAATTGAGTAGATGTTTATTTAGTGTTATTCTTATGTTACACAATAATTAAAGGAGCTTTGATAGATATGACAGATATACCGTCCGTAAAAATTAAAGTAAAAGATCTAAAACCAAGCTACACACTTTTACAAGAAGCACGTGATGAAGTAGATGCACCGGTAGTAAAAGTAAAAGCACTTACAAAAGAAGTCATTGCCATTTATGGGAAAAAAGCAGCTGAAACTTTTTATAATCCAAAAAATTTCAAACGTGAAGGTGCCATGCCAGATGTTGTATTAAATACATTGTTTGGTCAAGGTGGCGTCCAAACATTAGATGGAGAAGAGCATCACCATCGAAAAAATATATTTATGGATTTAATGACACCTGAACGAATAGACGTGTATCATGATATTCTTGATGAAAAAATGACAGCAGCATTTGAAGCTGAACAAGGAACGTTTGATTTGTTTAGTCTCTCTCGTAGAGTGTTGTTTGAAGCTGTTACAGAATGGGCTGGAATTAATTTAGATGATTTGTCAGAAAAAGAAATTGATGACCTATCTAAATACCAAATTTCAATGATTAGCACATCCTTCACCTCTCCTGGCGAACATATAAAAGGCATAAGTGATCGTAAAAAATCAGAAAAATGGGCACAAAGATTAATTAAAGAAGCCCGTGAGAATCCGGTTCCTGGTAAAGAAGATGTTGCATTATACGCATTTGCAGAAGCAACAGATTTAGAAGGTGAATTATTACCAGTAGAAGTCGCAGCTGTTGAGTTATTAAATATTATTCGACCGACTTTAGCTTTAACGGTTTGGGCTGCTCTTATGGGCCATGCTTTGTTTAGTCAAGATGATATTTATAATGAATTAAAAGATGATTTCGATCGCTTACAAGATTCATTTATTCAAGAATTACGCCGTTATTATCCATTTTTCCCTATGCTACCTGCTATTAGTCTTCGAGATGTTGAGGTTGATGGCTATACTATACCAGAAGATAGCTGGGTGGTTTTAGATATCTATGGCACAAATCATGATTCACGACACATAGAAAATCCAGAAACATTCAAAGTTGACCGTTACGTTGAGAATGCTAAAGATATTTCTTATGAAGAAGAGTATGAAATGATAGCACAAGGTGGAGGAGATTTCCGAAGCATGCACCGTTGCGCAGGTGAATGGATCACATTACACACTTTACGTGTTTTATCCGATCATTTAGTAAATAAATTTGACTTTACTATTCCAGAACAAGATTTTGAAATTGCGCTGGATCATTTCCCAACGTACCCACAAGATGGTGTATTACTGTTTAAAGATTAAAAAAGAATTGATTCAAAAAGTGATTGGAGAAACTCCAATCACTTTTTTTATGAATCATATATAAATACTGGTCATAAACTAGTAAAATAACTTTTAGAAAAAATAATCGAAAAATGTAATTAATCTCATTTTACTAATAGAAATACTTAAACGAGTCACATCATTAATGGAAACAGCTGGTATTTTAGCGAATAATCCGTTCGTATTGTCGGATGCGTGGATTGATGGAGGAGAGTTAACAACAACAGCTTTATCTGCATTGAGTTGTAAATTTTTATTCTTTTTATTTTAGTTTACATAATATATATTATACAAAGTAATACTGCTAAATTAAGATCTATCAATTTTATATATTTTGTTCTTTGACCTCTTCTATTATATATTTACCTCTCTTTTGTAATCTTTTAATAGATAACTTTGCAAAATTATTATTTGTTGTTATCAATTTAATTTATTTTCATCAACTCATTAATATTTACGTCTATAAATTAATGTTCATTTTTTACTTTCTCTTTAGGTCGTTACAGCATTACAGTATAATTTATCATTAAGTTATTCAACGCCCTCTAGAATCGTTATCTAATATATAATCCGCTCACCAATTAATTCAGCTGATCCTTAGAATGATCGTTGACGGATGATTGTTCATCAAATGAATGAATAAGTCCTTAGAATCGTCCTCAGAGACATCGATAAGTTTCGATTCATTCATCATCAATATGTTATTCCTTATTTTTATAGCTAATAATGTCTAAGTGATTTAAAATAATATTGCTTTAAATTTTATCATTTCGAAATTTTATCTGTTAATTATTAAGATTTATGAATGGTGTTATGTGGTTATATAATTTTTTACATACCTTTTATTACCTCAAATAACGAACTTACCTTAAAAGCTTTCTTATAGAAACTATTAATCTTCTTGATCATTTTTACACATACTTTGCTTTAAGGATTTCTCAAGTTAATTATGCCATTATCTTTTACTATTTAATATGTACAACCGTTTAAATAATTTCTTTTTAACTCATCGTTTCTTTATGCTATTACTTTATAACGATTGTCGAGTATCTCGTTTATTTTTAAGTCATTTCAATTGTTTATTATACATCGATTTGGTACAATATACTCATCAATAATGAAATATCACAACTTATTATGAGCAACTGAGGGATTTGGCCCGATGACGTTGCAGCAACCGACCTTTTGGCACGGTGCTCCATCCAACTCTTTTGAGAAAGATAAGTCTATCCTATTTGGCATGACTTATTTGTTGTGCTTTTTTTATTGAAAAAAATATAGGAGTGATGTTAATGGATAAGATGACAAACGCTGAATTGGTATTGAAGGATCTATTGGAAAATAAAAGTCGTAATCATCATTATTTTAAAGTTGATAAGATGACAAATGCTGAACGAGCAGTGCATTTGTTGCAAACAATTGAACTTTCTGTCTTTCATCTTTTTAAAAGAATAACAGATAACAAACATATCAAACACATCCCAACTGTTATCAATCGCAGTGCATTAAAACACTATGAAGTTTATGATGAGTTGGTTCACTTGTTAAAGACCGTAGATCCTAATGATCCAGATTTTGATAGATTACTAACACAAATAGAACAATCATACTATCCAAGCATTGAATAGTAACTAATATAAAAAAGACTAGGGTATAAATGAAACACATCGATGAAAATGGATTTAACCAAGCATAATAGACTTTCCTACCCTAGTCTTTTTGTTTACTATTTAACAGTGAACATATTTTCATATTATTTTTATAAACTTTCTATATTTTATAATCTCAATAAGCTATTATCATCTTCAACCCGGTATATTTCGATATCTCCTTGAAAATTGTAAATTCTAGATTTGTTTAGTGTTATCATTAGTCTAACTATTTGACGATTTAACGGTTGACTAAGTTGTATTCGATAACGGTGATCAATCTTTTCAAGTGTCACGTCAATTCCTTCAACTTTTTTATGATCAAAGGTATAAAGTTCTATATTAATATATCCACCTTCTTCTATAACCGCATCCATATACATTTCTTCAGATAAGAACACAAAGCCATTCGTATTGATTTGAGCAGTTTTAGATGCATCTTTTGGAGCAATGTATGCATAGCGGTCATGTTCAATATATGCTCTTGCGAAAGTAGTTTCTCTAAAATCCGTATGCGAGCCATTCCCACCCATGTAATAAAAATAAGTTCGGTCGCCAATTTTAACCGGTAAGGCACTGAAGATAACGCTATTATCAAAAGTACCATCTACATAATCACCATGTCCACGTTCGATAAATGGCTGATTGGGCGCAACATAATTCCAACCGCGGTGCTTATAAGAATAGGTTAGCTCTAAATCAACTTTATCAAAATTCGGATCATCCATATCCCCTTCATGATACATAGAAGCTAACCCAAGTTGATAATCACCGTCGTCAAAGATAGGCATCGAATAAATTTGGTTATTATATCCTCGAGGTTGTAGAATTTCTTCCGGTGATGTCCAATTGATAAAATCTCTACTTGTTGACATACATGATATACGCATAGAATCGCGCCACTTTCGTGTGACCAAAAGATATTTCTGCAGATGCTCATCAAAATAGATACTGTTATGTGTATCAGCTCTAGGATTAAAGTTATCTAGTGGAATAAAGTTATCAAAATGTAGACCATCATCAGAAAAAGCTACAGCTAAATAATGGATGCCATTACCGTAATCGATTTTTGTAAACAGTTTATACCGTTTCTTTGGGTTCATCTCATGGTCATCTATAAAGACTGAAGTTCCATGCAAGTAGTGACCAATGATGTTATTGTTTTTGGAACCATTAAATGAGGTCAAGCCAAGATTTGGTTTCACCCATTTCACTCCATCATCACTTTCTGCGTAACATAGAGACACCACGCGATCGGTTGATGGTTGATATGTATTATTTTGACGTTCTTCTAGTGTAAAATTACTGGAGCCTTTATCTGTTGTAAATGTTGAATAATAAGCACGATATTTTTTTATGTAGGGATCATAAAAGACATTAGGATAAGAGTTGTCATATCGTACTTCCCATTTTTTGGGATTATTAGTATTAAAGTAGTCTTCTTTAAATATTTCTTTATTCTCTTTAGTTGCTTGATTAACATTTATTTCCACGTTTCTACTTTTGAATGGATTGTAGATTCCTTTATCAAAAGCTTGAATCTTTTTCATGGGTTGTAATGCTCCTTATGTAGTTATACAAAATATTAATGTTATCGTTTTCAGTTTATCACAGTTATAACAGAGGTCAACAGATAGTATTATAATGACCGATAAACATTCTTCATGAGTTTTAAAATAAAAAACACTCAATCAAGAATAACTGCTCAAAACTAAAAATGAAACTTCTTATTTTTTAAATAACATCTTGATTAAGTGTATTAAAAGCTCAATTAATTCTCAGTAGCATCTTTATCTTCTAGTTCTTTTAACTCTTTGAAGACATTTTCGAAGACTTCAATAGGCTGAGCACCTGGAACAGCTAATCGGTCATTGAACACAAAGAATGGTACGCCACGAATACCAATTTGTGATGCTTCATAAATATCTGTTTGTACTTGACTATCATAAGCCTCTTTGTCATGATAAATTTCTTCAACACGGTCAACGGTTAAGTCTAATTCTTTTGCAATTTTTTTAAGAAAATCTAGATCATTAATAAGTTCACCGTTAATAAAGAATGCTTTGTATAGGCGGTTGTAAAATTCAACCCCTTTTCCTTCTTCTTTCGCATATTGGAAAACACGGTGAGCTGGATATGTGTCTGTTAACTTCATCTCATCAAAGTTAAAGTTTAAACCAGCTTGTTTAGCCATTTGATCCACTTGGTTATTCATATCACGCATTTGCTCTTCTGAAATTCCTTTACGATCCACCATTGCTTGGATATAAGTTTTATCAGGTTCATACTTCGCACCTGGTTCTAATTGATAGCTCTTAAATTCAATTTTTGCATTTTCTAATTCATCTGCATTCTTTAACGCCTGCAGTAAGTGTTCGCCACCAATATAGCAAAAAGGACATACGAAATCTGACCAAATTGTTATTTTCATTCTTTATTTTTCCCCTCTTGTTTTAAAATTTCTACTTCTTCAGATGGTCCGCAAAAACCTGTTTCAAAATCACAGACTAATCCATCTGACATATCAACTGTTTCAAATTGAGGTATTTTTATTTCTTTTGTAATATCTAACTGTTCTTTAGTCATTTTTATTCAACTCCTCGTCTCACTTATAATTGTATTTCAAAAACGGTAAGATTTCACTTCATTTGTTTTAAATTGTTATTAATAGGTATTGGTTTTAGACTTGGTAAGTCTGTCTGTATATTAAAAAAAGAACGATTAGACAGAAAAAATTTAATGTAAGATGATTAAATCAGTTGTCTCTTACAACTATTTACACATGAGTAAATCAATGTTTTTTAATAGTTTAAAAAATAGTCTAATAAACAGTTGTTGTACGCAACTATTTTAAACGATTCAACTAAAAAAACGCATCAATAATTTCAGACTTACTTCATGTATCTCTGATTATTGATGAGTTCCTATCGATTAAGTTGTTAATGCATGAAGATGTTTCAGCTGACGTTGATTAACTTCTGCACTTGTCCCAAGAATGATTGATCTTCCATACTCTACTGATTCTAATTCCTTAAAGTTAGGTCGATGGCCATTAAAGATGGACACAAAACGATTTAAACAATGGATAATCGAATTCAGTTCATTTACTGTATGAGAAGTTAAATAATAGCTGTATCGTGGTTGATTCAAAACATCAAAAAGCAAATTAAGTTCATTATAGTTCTTTTCAACATAAACATATCGATCTAAAATATGTGATTGCTCATTCATGTTTGGGTCAGAGACAAAAGTCATCAATATTTTTAACTTCATGTGTATAGTTCCAAGTTGTCCAGCATAATTAGCATTAAAGTTCCCAGATGCATCACAACAAGATGTCATCACTTTATTATTTGATTCACTCTGAGCAATTGAATCATAGATATAATTTTTGGGATACTTTTTAAAGGCTTTGAGTCTCTGATTGATCATCTTTTTCGCATAATATTCTGTATGATTATTCGCAGCTGCGGTGATGGAATCATCCGTTAATATAAAAAGCTTTGCAAGAACTTGAATCCCCTCTAAATCATCTAAGGATTTCAGAGCATTTTGGTCAACTGAGGGCTTTTTATAAATTAAATAAACGCAGACTACCAGTATTGCAATAAAGACTGCAGATAGTAAATTATTCATTAAAATCACTCCCTATAAATAAAAAGCTTCTTTGCATATTATACAACAAAGAAGCTTTTTATTAAAAATATTTAAATTTTACCAGTCACCGTCGTCTGTTGCTTCAGTGTTAGCATCTGTTTCGTTAGCTTCTTGTTCAGCTGCACGACGTTCAGCTGCACGCTCTTGAGCTGCTACACGTTCTGCTTCAACTTTATCCATTGTCATTTCGCCACTTGCTTGGAATCCTACTAAGAATAATCCTAGAGCGGCGATGACAGCAATCGCTGGATAAAAAATATTATCTAAACGTTTTCTATTAAACATAATCAGAACTCCCTAATTTTATGATTGACACCGATTTGGTTAATTTAATTATGTCATAAACTGATAACATTTTCAATTAACTTATAAAAAATACTTATAATCTTTTAATCGATATTTTCAAACTGTTCTGTTAGTTGTGGAACTACTTGTTTCTTACGAGACACTACGCCTGGTAAATCAATTTGGTTGTCCTTAAGTGTACCGTCAAACGCTTTTTCAACCATTTCAGTATAATTGCCTGCCACTAAACCAATCGAGTTACTATCTAAAATATTAGTTATAATTAATACAAATAACTCATAGCTGTTATCTGAGTTTTCCTTGATCATCGCATCTAATAATTCCTTTTTACGATCTAATAACTCTTGGAAGTCTACTACGTTTACTTGTCCAATATGAACTAAGTGGTTATTTAATTCAAAGTTCTTAGAATCATCATCGATGATTTCTAATGCTGTTTTGTCTTTTACATTCGTTCCAGCTTTAAGCAATTCTAAACCATACTTTTCAGTATTTACACCAGCAATTTCAGCTAACTCTTCAGCCGCTTTGATGTCTTCATCTGTACAAGTTGGTGATTTAAATAATAATGTATCTGAAATAATCGCTGAAAGCATTAAGCCTGCAATATCTTTCGGAATGTCAACACCATGTTCTTTAAATAATTTTAGAATAATGGTATTCGTACATCCAACTGGTTCAGCACGGTAGTATAATGGCCCACTGGTGTTAAAGTCATTAATACGGTGGTGGTCAACAACTGAAAGAACGGTTAAGTCATCAATGTCATCAATACTTTGCATTGGTTCGTTGTGATCCACAAGCATCACTTCTGATACATCGTCGTCAGATTTAGAAACAACTCTTGGTGCTTCAAAGTCAAAATAATCTAACGCATAAGCAATCTCATCTGTAACCTCACCTAACGCCACGGCTTCTGTATTTTTACCTAATTGATTTTGTAAATAAGAAAAGCTGATAGCTGACGTAATTGCGTCCGTGTCAGGATTCTTATGTCCGAAAACTAAAATTTTACTCACTGTGATTCTCCTCACTTATAATTCATATACTCTTTAATAATAAAATAAAATAACTTAAAACTCAATTTAAAAGGTGAATTATAATATTAAATTCATTCATCTTATAATAGTTCTTTGTTCCGTCTTAATGACTAATATTAAGGTGATTTTTAATGATACGTCCAGAGAAGACCTTGTAACGATATAAAGTAGCAGTCTAAATGCTAATCACTACTTTACTTAGCAAGTGATCGCATACCAACACTTCTGTTGAATGAATTATCTCTAAATGACTATTATATTTTAATTTAGTTAATTGTTCATATAAGAAAAAACCAACTCTCAGAGGTCGTAGGTGATCTCTAAGAGTTGGTTGAGGTTTGGGTCATCTATGATTGTTCATTTTATTTAATTTTTCCTGGTTGTTTTTTATACCCGTAGTATGCATCTTTTAATATTTCTTCCATGTCTTTGACTAATGCAAGTCTAGGGTTACATGGTGTACATTGGTCTTCATAAGCCAGGTATGCAATATCTGAAACTTTACTCATGTATGTTTCTTTATCTAATCCTTGTCCTTCTAGACTCATATTAATTCCTATTCGCTCACCTAGATCATAAACGGCTTTAGCAAGAGATGCTACACCTTCTTCTGGCGTGCTACATGGCAAGTCTAGTGCTTTAGCGATTTCCTGATAGTGAACATCTGCACGGTATTCATTGTATTTTGGCCAATTCGATGTTTTCGATGGACGTGTACCGTTATAACGTATAACATAAGGTAGTAATATCGCATTTGTTGCTCCATGAATCGTATGGAATATACCACTGATTTTATGAGCCATAGAGTGAGATATTCCTAAGAAAGCATTGGCAAATGCCATACCAGCAATCGTTGAAGCATTATGCATTTTCTCACGAGATTCAAAATCTCCTACATTAACAGAGTTATCTAAGTTTTCAAAAACTAGTTTAATTGCTTGGAGAGCTAATCCATCTGTAAAATCATTGCCCATTGTACTGACATAAGCTTCTATTGCGTGAGTTAAGACATCCATACCAGTATTGGCTGTCACTTGTTTAGGTACAGTCATCACAAATGCCGGATCAACAATCGCAACAGTTGGCGTTAAAGCATAGTCAGTTAAAGGGTATTTCATATTATTTTCTTTATCTGAAATAACAGCAAACGGTGTTACTTCAGAACCTGTACCAGAAGTTGTTGGTATACCTACGAATTTCGCTTTTTCTCCGAGTTCTGGAAATCGGAAAGCACGTTTTCTAATATCCATAAACTTCTGAACTAAATCTCTAAAATCAATTTCTGGTCGTTCATAGAATAACCACATGGCTTTCGCAGCATCAATTGGTGATCCTCCACCTAAAGCTATAATCGTATCAGGCTGGAATTGGTGCATATGTTCTGCCCCTTTACGAACGGTAGAAATATCTGGATCTTCTTCAACATCCGTAAATACGTGATAGATAACTTTATTACGTCTTTGGTGTAATTGCTCAATCACACGGTTTAAGAAGCCAAGTTCAACCATTGATTTATCTGTAACGATCATAACTTTCTCTACATCACGCATTTTTTGTAAATATTGAATGGAATCGCGCTCGAAGTAAATTTTTGGTGGAACTTTAAACCATTGCATATTGTTTCGACGTCTCCCTACTTTTTTGATATTTAGAAGATGGTTCGCAGTAACGTTACCACCAACTGAGTTACTTCCATATGATCCACACCCAAGGGTTAATGAGGGTTTAAAGGCATTATATACGTCCCCTATACCACCAAATGTAGATGGTGAGTTCCAAATGACACGCATTGCTTTCACTTGTTTACCAAAATCTTTAGATAGTTGTTCATCATTGGTATGAATCGCTGCTGAGTGTCCTAGACCGTGGAATTCTACCATTTCTCTAGCACGTTCAATACCTTCTTTAGAAGATTTGACTTTTAAAAGTCCTAAAATTGGCGATAATTTTTCACGAGACATTGGTTCTTTTTCGCCGACGCTAGAAATTTCAACTCCAAGTACACTTGTATTTTCAGGAACTGTAAAACCAGCATTTTTAGCAATTTCAACCGCGCTCATACCTACAACATTTGGGTTTAGTTTCGCATTCGTAGCTTCTTTATTATTAGCTGTCGCACCGAATACATATTCTTCAAGCTTTTTTTTCTCTTCTTTATTTACAACATAAGTATGATATGTTTTTAATTCGTCAACAAATTGTGTGTATATTTCTTTATCAATAATGGCTGTTGATTCTGATGCACAAACCATACCGTTATCAAATGATTTACTCATAATAATATCGTGTGCAGCTTGCTGAATATTTGCTGATTTTTCAACGTATGAAGGCACATTACCTGCCCCTACACCTAAAGCTGGCTTACCACATGAGTATGCCGCTTTAACCATAGCATTACCACCAGTCGCTAATATAGTTGCGATATCTTCATGATTCATTAAAGCATTTGTCGCTTCAAGTGACGGCTGTTCAATCCATTGAATACAATCAACTGGAGCACCAGCTTCTACTGCTGCATCATACACAATTTGTGCTGCAGCTTTAGAACATTCCAAAGCAGATGGGTGGAATGAAAAAATAATTGGGTTTCTTGTCTTTAGTGCAATTAATGCTTTGAAAATTGTAGTTGAAGTTGGGTTAGTAGTTGGTGTAATCCCACAAATAACCCCTAGAGGATCAGCTATCATTGTTAAACCATTTACTTCATCTTCACCAATAATACCAACTGTTTTTAAGTGACGCATATTATTAATGACGTGCTCACAAGCAAATAGGTTCTTAGTTGCTTTATCTTCAAAGACCCCGCGTTTTGTCTCTTCGATAGCTAACTTAGCTAAAGTACCATGTTTATCTAAAGCTGCAACTGACGCTTTAGCAACAATATAGTTAACTTGTTCTTGATCTAGCTCTAAAAATTTTTCAAGTGCTTTAACACCTTTACCAACAAGTTGATCTATGTTCTCTTGCACCGTTATCTTCGGTTCCTTTATTTTTTCAACCATTTTTCTATCTCCTTCTATAGATGAATAATTCTTAATTCACTATAAGTATAAAAGATAAATAATATAATGTAAAGCATTTTGTGAATGTTTGCACAAAGTGTAAACGTATACATTTAAAAACACTTTCCTTTTAAAACAATGTTTGTGAACGGTTATTATATAAATCCTATGAAAATAATGCCTAATACAATTTTACTTTGTGAACTTATGAACGTAGATTTATTTAAATACTATCATAATTTGATTAGATATTTAACAACTTTCTCATATACATACAATATTTACGGTTAAATGTAATTATGTCATCTTTATACATTTTTAAAGCTGTTATCTCACTACTAATATGCTCTGCCATTATTATAAATCCTCATATTTTGAACTACAAAATAGTGAGCAGCCTTTGTTTTAACATTATTTATATGATTTTAAAATAAACAGTCATGCATTTTTATTGATTGTACGTGATGGTAATCTAAAACTTACAATTACACTAAGCCACTTATGCGAATTATCCTCCTTACATTCTAATTCGTTAGAAAATCTTTGGGGGATCAGTCCTATGATATTAGTACACTCGGTTTAGTAGTTCTATATGATAAGAACCCTATCAAAGTTCCAAGACAAAATATTTAAATCAAACCATCATAAATAATATAAAAGATAAAATAATCGACGACCTGTTATTAAAATTAATAAAAAAACTGGCCAGCATATTTTGCTAACCAGTTTCATGATTGGATTATTAATTATAACTATCTACTTTTAAAATACGATTTGCATTGTCGATTCGTTCTTGAGTAGGCGATTCAGTATTCATCAACTTATACGGTATACCGAGTTCTTCATACTTGTATACACCCAATTTATGATACGGAAGGACCTCCACCTTATCAACAGAATCTAATTGTGATATGAATGCACTTAACTTCTCTAAATCTTCGTCAAAATCTGATCTGCCAGGAACTAGCACATGTCTAATCCACATCGGCATGCCACGTTCAGATAAGTTGTTTGCCATCGCTAAAATACTTTCATTCGGGTGACCTGTATATTTTTTATGGAAATCACTATCTATATGTTTTAAGTCCATTAATACAAGGTCAGTATACTGCATTAATTCATCAAAACGGCTATACCAAGGTTCATCATATGTGAACGGTTGACCACATGTATCTATGGCTGTATGAATGTCATGTTCTTTACATATTTTGAAAAAGTCGATTAAAAAGTCAATATGAATTAATGGTTCGCCACCACTGACAGTAATTCCTCCGTGTTCACCCCAATATTCTTTATAGTCGATTGCTTTATCAAAAAGTTCTTGTGCAGTGTAAGGTGTTCCCCCACCGATATTCCAAGTATCAGGGTTGTGGCAGAACTCACATCGCATGCGACAACCCTGCATAAATACGATAAATCGTATGCCCGGTCCGTCAACCGTCCCGAAACTTTCTGTTGAGTGTACGTATCCAATGTTCTCTTCTGCCATAATTAAACCCCTTTTAATCTTGTTTTATAGTGATTCGTGGAATGTACGGCTTAGTACATCTAATTGTTGTTCACGAGTTAATTTAATGAAGTTAACTGCATAACCTGATACACGAATAGTCAACTGTGGATATTCTTCAGGATGCTCCATAGCATCTTCTAATGTTGATTTATTTAGAACGTTTACGTTTAAGTGGTGACCACCTTTTTTGATGTAACCATCAAGCATCGTACTTAAGTTTTGTTTTTGAACAGAAACTTCTTTACCTAATGCTTTAGGAACGATTGAGAATGTATTTGAAATACCATCTAAACCATAATCATAAGGAATCTTAGCTACTGAGTTTAGTGATGCTAAAGCACCATTACTATCACGACCGTGTAATGGGTTTGCTCCTGGCGCAAACGGTTCACCAAAGCGACGTCCATCTGGTGTGTTACCAGTTTTCTTACCGTACACAACGTTTGATGTAATTGTTAAGATTGAAGTTGTGTGTTTTGAATTGCGGTAAGTTTTATTTTCTTTAACTTTAGACATAAATGATTTTAATAAGTCTACTGCAATTTGGTCTACACGATCATCGTTGTTACCGTATTTTGGATAGTCTCCTTCGATTTCGAAGTCTACTGCGATACCATCTTCATCGCGAATCACTTTAACTTTAGCATGTTTAATTGCAGATAATGAGTCTGCAGTCACTGAGAAACCTGCAATACCTGTGGCCATAGTACGTAAGATTTCGGTATCGTGAAGTGCCATTTCGACACTTTCGTATGAATATTTATCGTGCATGTAGTGGATAACATTTAATGTATTGATATATAACTTCGCTAACCAGTCAGTTACTTCGTCATATTTTTCCATTACTTCATCGTAATCTAAATATTCGCTAGTAATTGGTTCCATTGCAGGAGCAACTTGTACTTTAGATACTTCGTCAACACCACCGTTAATTGCGTATAATAAGGCTTTAGCTAAGTTAGCACGAGCTCCAAAGAACTGCATTTGTTTACCAATTTCCATTGCTGACACACAACAAGCGATTCCGTAGTCATCACCAAAGTATGGACGCATGATTTCGTCGTTTTCGTACTGAACAGCACTACTTTCAATTGAAACTTTCGCACAGTATTCTTTGAATGCTTTTGGAAGTGCATCTGACCATAGAACCGTTAAGTTTGGCTCAGGAGCTGGTCCTAAGTTACTTAATGTGTGTAAGAAACGGAATGAGTTTTTCGTTACTAATGGACGACCATCTTTACCTACACCACCGATACATTCTGTTACCCAAGTAGGATCTCCTGAGAATAATTCATTATATTCTGGAGTACGTGCGAATTTCACTAAACGTAATTTCATTACTAAGTGGTCAACTAGTTCTTGTGCTTCTGATTCAGTTAAGATACCATTTTCAATATCACGTTCAATATAGATATCTAAGAATGTTGAAGTACGTCCGAATGACATTGCTGCACCGTTTTGTTGTTTAATCGCTGCTAGGTATCCTAGGTATAACCATTGGAACGCTTCTTGCGCGTTTTCTGCTGGACGTGAAATATCGAAACCATAAATGTTACCTAATTCTTTTAATTCAATTAATGATTGGATCTGTTCTGATAATTCTTCACGTTGACGAATGACTTCTTCTGACATAACGCCGTCACCGTAAGTTCTTAAATCTTCTTTTTTCTCTTCGATTAAGAAATCAATACCATATAATGCGACACGACGGTAGTCTCCGATAATACGCCCACGACCGTAAGCATCTGGTAAACCAGTAATAACACCACTGCGACGTGCATTTCTCATTTCCTCTGTATAAGCACTAAATACGCCATCGTTATGTGTTTTACGGTATTCACGGAAGATTTTTGACATTTCTGGGTCGATTTCGTAACCATATGACTCAGCTGAAATTTCTGCCATACGAATACCACCAAACGGTTGGAATGAACGTTTGAATGGTTTGTCTGTTTGGAAACCAACAATGGTTTCTAATTCTCTGTTTAAGTAGCCAGGACCGTGTGATGTGATTGTTGAAACAATATCTGTATCCATATCAAGAACGCCGCCAGCTTTATACTCTTCAGAGTTAAGATCCATTACTTGTTCCCATAATTTATCAGTTGCTTCTGTTGGTCCTGCTAAGAAACTTTCGTCACCTTCATATGGTTTATAGTTCTTTTGAATAAAGTCTCTAACGTCTACTGATGTTGTCCAGTTACCTTCGTTAAATCCCTTCCAATATTTTGTTGTTTCGATATTTGGTGTTTGCATTGAATTGCCTCCTATTTTTTTATGTTCAATATTTCACTTTACAAGTTTATTATATCACAATATATTTATTAAACAATAGTAAAAAACAAATAATACAAAAAAATCTCTGTATCATTATGAAACAGAGATTTTAAAAAGATATTCAATTAAAATAATGAGATTTCATTAGGTTCATCAATTTCATGTAGCTGATAGCTGATAGGAGCGCCATCTGTTTCAGCATCTAGAATAAATGATCCATTATTCGTTCTGTCAGCTACTGTATAACTATTTGTATTAAACTGTACTAGTTTTTGTGTATCAGTTGACACAGAGACTATAAATTCTCTTTGTGAAATAGGTATTAACATTGAAACTCTATGAGGGTTAGATTTCAATTCTCTTAAGATTTGTAAGCCACGTTTTGCACGTGAAATAGAATCAAATTGATCTAATGACATACGTTTCACACTACCGCGTTGTGTAATTAACATCGCATGCATCTTTTCAGATTGGGCAAAGACTACACCTGCTTGAACATGGTCGCCCCCTTTTAGATTCATTGATTTCACGCCTGCTGCATTTGCGCCGACAAGTGAAACTTCTTCTAACGGGTACTTCAGTCCATAACCATTATGACTAGCTAAGAACACATCATATAGTTCTTTATCTGTGATATAGTACATGTTTTGTACTAAGTCTTCATTTGACTTTAATTTAATGGCTGTTGAACTACGAGATTTATACGTACGTTTCGGCTCAAATTCCGTTTCTAAGGTTTGTTTAATATAGCCATCTCGGGTAATAAAGACAAATTTGTTATCTTGAGATAGTTCACGGTAGTCATAAACCCCAATAATCCACTCATCTTTACCGAGGTTAATTGAACGAGATAAATGTTCCCCAACATCTTTCCATTTAATCTCAGGTAGTTCATGTACTGGACGATTAATCACATTTCCTTTTGAAGTAAAGATCAATAAGTGATCGAGGGTCGACAATTCCTTCAGATAGACAAGACGGTCTGTATCACGTCGTCCTAATTCTTCAGGTTTAGAGGCGTTATATGAACGAATGCTTGTCCGTTTTAGGTAGCCACCTTCTGTCACAGTTACCATCACATTCTCTTCGGTAATTAAGATTTCTTTTTCAACTTCTAATTTTTCAATCTTATCTTCCACTTCCGTTAAGCGATCCGTCGCAAATTCTTTTTTCGTTTCTTGAAGTTCTTCTTTCACTACTTGATTCAGTGAATCTTCATTATTAATGATGTCATCATATCTAGCGATTTTTTGTAATAATTCTTCTGCTTCTTCTCTTAACTGTGTGATATCAGTGTTTGTTAAACGATATAATTGTAAGCTGACGATGGCTTCAGCTTGTGGCTCAGTAAAACCGTAAGCATCCATAATATTTTTCTTTGCATTGGTTTTATTTTCACTCGCTCGAATTGTTTGAATTAACTGATCTAATATCGAAATCGCTTTGATTAAACCTTCAACAATATGTTGACGTGTTTTAGCTTTTCGGAGTAAATATTGGGTACGGTTTAAAACGACTTGTTTTTTGTGATCTAAATATGACAATAAAATTTGCTGCAGCGAGACTTGCTGTGGACGCTTTTTATCAATCGCAACCATATTTAATGAATAAGAGACTTGTAAATCCGTGTTTTTAAGTAAATACGTTAAAATACCTTCTGCATCTGTATTCTTACGTAACTCAACTACGATTCTAAGGCCACTACGGTCTGTTTCATCTCGAACGTCAGCAATCCCATCAATTTTCTTATTAATACGAATCTCATTCAATTTTTGTACTAATTTAGATTTATTCACTTCATAAGGGATTTCAGTAATAACAATCTGTTCTTTATCACCACGTAGCGATTCAATGTCTGTCTTCGAACGAATCACAATTTTACCTTTACCTGTT
>DATGUS010000003.1:0-4978 GCA_035301245.1 Alloiococcus sp.
CTTTACAATCGACATTGCTGGTAATATCGTCATGCAAACGAACAAGTTAATCGAATTATTTGAAGCGGATGAGTACTGGCAGGACTCTTATACAAAGTATTCAAAAAAGATTGGGTTAACAGCAGGTGGAAAGTTCATCGACGAATCGACTGATGTTTTTCTAGACTTCCCTTACAAGGATACAGTGTTAAAAGCAAGCATGAGTAAAGAAGACACAGATAAAGATGATTTACGACCTGATGAACCATTCTTAAATGAAGTCATTGCAAAAGAAGAAATTGATGTTTTGCTAGACAAAAAGATTTTAGTAAATGCAAAGAAATACGATGAGAACGGTGTACATGATGTTGAAAGTTTTAGTGAAAATGATAACTTAATCATGAAGGGAAATAACTTGCTCGCATTACATACATTGAAAGAGAGATATGCCGGGAAAGTGAAGATGATTTATATTGATCCGCCATACAATACTGGAGGCGATTCATTTAATTATAACGATAGCTTTAATCACTCTAGCTGGTTAACTTTTATTAAAAGTAGACTTGAAATAGCTCATAATCTTTTAAGTGATGATGGAGTTATCTTTATTAGCTTAGACGACAAAGAGTCACACTATTGCAAGGTATTAGTAGATGAAATTTTTGGAAGAGAAAACTTTATTGCTGATATATGCCATAAATCTAGAGCTTCAGTATCTAATGATAAGATTATTTCATCTTCACACAACCATCTATTGATGTTTGCTAAAAATGAAAGATTTATTTTTAAAAATAAGAGCGAATACGGAATTGATCCAGATTTAACAGGGTTTAATGAATTAGATGAAAATGGGGAGTACAGATTAGTACCGGTGGACGGACCAGGTGGAGCTAAAAAAGGCAATCCGTATTTTAAAATTCTTGGCGTTGAAGGATTTTGGAGATTTTCTAAAGATACAATGTTAAATATGTACGAAAAAGGACGAATAGTAAAAAAAGGTAATTCCATATATCAGAAATACTATAAACATGATGCGCAAAAGAAACGAAAAACCATAACTACATGGTGGGATGATGGATTTCTAACTTCTACAGCTACATCTGAGTTAAAAAAATTATTTAATGGAGAGAGTGTATTTAGTAACCCAAAGAATGAACAATTGTTAAAAAGAATGATAGAATTTACTACTAAAAAAAATGATATCGTGCTTGATTTCTTCATGGGCTCTGCGACGACACAAGCTGTTGCCCACAAAATGAATCGTCGTTACATCGGCATTGAGCAAATGGACTACATCAATACAGTTTCGGTCCCACGTCTCCAAAAAGTCATCAAAGGCGAACAAGGTGGAGTTTCTAAAGATGTTGAATGGCAAGGTGGCGGAAGTTTTGTCTATGTTGAGTTAATGGAAAAAAACAGAGGTTTCTTAAAATCCATTCAACATGCAAAGACACTTACTGAATTATACAACGTTTTTGAATTCATGTTGGAAGAAGCGGAAATAGACTTTCGTGTTGATCTAGAAAAAGCAGAGTCAGAATTAGAAGGTAAATCGCTTAATGAACAAAAGAAATGTTTAATTAAAATTATCGACAAAAATCAACTGTACTATAACTACTCTGAAATCGACGATGAAAACGTTCGTGATCTAATTGAAGATAACGACTACGCATTTAACAAAAGCTTTTACGAAGGTGGTGAGTAAGTGTGGCAAAAAAGAAAAAACAATTACCATTACCGCTTTACGAGGAAGTAAAACAACTAAACGAAAGTTTATTTAATGAGCAACTGGATTGAGAGACACCTGAATACATTACAAATAATATGGTTCACACATTTAGGTATTATCAAGACGCCGCTTTACGCTTCTTTCACTATGCTCAAACAGACGCCTCATTCCGTTTTAGGAACGTGAATCACGTGCTATTTAATATGGCAACGGGCAGTGGGAAGACAGACTTAATGGCAGGACTTATATTGTATCTCTATCAAGAACATGGATACCAAAATTTTCTGTTTTTAGTCAATACAAATGGTGTATTAACTAAGACAATCGACAACTTAACCAACCAAAGTTCTGAGAAGTATCTATACACTTCAAATATTGAAATCGACGGAGAACGAATTGAAATTAGACAAGTCGATACGTTTCCCAAGATACAAAGTAAAAACACCATTTATTTAAAACTAGCAACTGTGCAACGAGTTGCTGCAGACATTTACACGCAAAAGGAAAACTCTATGGGAGAAGAAGATTATGCTAGGGATAAAACAGTTATCTTAGGAGACGAAGCACACCACTATTCTGCTTCTACTAAATCAGAAAAAGAAACAGAACAATCGTGGGAGAAAGCAATTTCAACAATCTTGAATGCTAATAAAGACAACCAATTACTAGAATTTACTGCTACGATTGATTTGGAGAATAAAAATGTGTATGAAAAATATAAAGACAAAGTACTGTATCGTTACGCTTTAGACCGTTTCATCAAGGATAGGTATTCTAAAAATGTAAAAAGAATCCAATCAAGTAACACTGATGTTGACAACATGCTGAATGTCATTTTATTAAGCGAATACCGCAGAAGATATGCCTTAGAGAAACATGACGTGTATATGAAACCAGTCATTATGTTTAAATCACAACGAGTTGATGCATCAAACGAAGCTCATGAACAATTCAACGAGCTAGTAGACACATTAACCGCTGAATCATTACAATCCTTCTTAGAAAGACAAGCACTAATCACTTCTGAAGATCATAGTGAAACATTATCTCTAGCACTTGACTATTACCGTAATCATGATGATCTAGGAACTGTTGTGAGTGATATTAAACGTGAAATGAGTCCTAATCGTATCATTAATGCAAATGACACGAGTCAATCAGGTATTTTAGAGAAAGGGCATTACGAAGCTTTAAACAGTTTAGAAAGTCCATTGAACTTATACCGTGCCATTTTTGCAGTAGCACGACTAACAGAAGGTTGGGACGTGTTAAATCTGTTTGACATTGTACGTTTAAGTGATGATCCTAAAGTCAGAGGTACAAAGGCAACTACCATGTCAGAGGCACAATTAATTGGACGAGGCGCAAGGTACTACCCTTTCCTACTCGACGGGGGACGTTCATTTAAACGTCGTTTTGACGATGATGGGAAAGATAGTTTAATCATGGAGACAATTCACTACCATACGATTAACGAACCACAGTACTTGAAGAACTTGGTTAATGCCTTAGATGAAATGAACTTGCCTACTGGTGAAGACAAAAAAAATCCACCCTTAGACGTTAAAGTAAAACCGAGTTTTAAACGTACAGATGTTTGGAAGCACGGAAAGATTTACTACAATGAAACAGTTGAAGTAGAGAAGGACTACTATGATTCCCTAGAAAAGTATGGCGTGAACACGACAGAAGATGTAAAAATACCATATATCTCTACCTTAAAAGAATTGTCCTACAAAGATACGGAAGTACATGAAGATCTTTCGAATACTTATGACGTTGCATTAACATTTGATCGACGCTATTTAGAAAAGATCATGAATCGTTTGTCGTTTTATCATTTTTCGAACTTAAAAAGGTATATTCCCTTACTGAAATCGAGAGAAGAATTCCTAGGTGAGAAGTGGCTGAACATCTTTAACCGTACAATTTACGTAACTATACCATTAGCAATGGATGGTGGAGAGCTAACACCAACAGAGAAGCTAAACATTCTAGAACGGTATTTTGTAGATGTGTCAAAACAAATTAAAGCTGGTTACAGTAAAGAACGTGGAACTGGTAAGTTCATTGGTTACCCTATTAAAGAATACATTGCGAATTACCGCAAACGTGTACCGAAGTATGATACGGGTAAGTACATGCAGAACGAACCGCAGAATGTACAACGTTACGAGTTAAAAGAAGATTACTTTGTGTATGACTCAGCGATCATTAACAACACGGAAAAACAGTTAATTGATCGCATTGCAGAACGAGTGGAAGAACTAGAAGAAGTCTATTCAGACGTGTACTTAATTCGCATGGATGAAAACATGCACCGAGAGTCAGCAAAGAACAACAAACTAAAACTACATCAATTTGGAACCAATCACGATGAAGTGAATCTAGCTGGTTTTCAACCTGACTTCATTTTGTACTTGCAGAACACGGACTATTTCATTCAGATTTTCATTGAACCAAAAGGTCGTAACATTGAAGAAGAACAATGGAAAGAAGACTTACTTATGTACATTAACGAACATGAAGCAGAAATCATGTTTGAAGATGAAACAGATGATGTGAGGATTAAAGGTGTGAAGTTTTATACGATGGATGATGGAAGAGGAACAATTAAACAAATCGGTCAAATAGCTTTAGGGAAAGAGTTTAAAGGATTGAGCATAAAGTAAAAACAAATATATTGATTATTTTGTACCAATCAAGATAGTTACAATGATTTGTTATGTGACTATCTTGATATTTTATAATATGGTAGTTTGAATTTAAATTTTATATTAATGAGTTATGAGATAAATAGAGTTAATTAGGAGCATGAGTTTTGAATAAGCTAGATTATTTGTATAGAACCAGTCAAGGACAGTACATGCAATTCATAGAGCGATTTAATCAAATATTAAAGCTAAATATACCAATGGAGCCTAGAAGTAAAAAGGGTATCAATGAAAAAGATAAACAACTTTTTCAATATCATGTTTATAATCAAATGGCAGAATTAAATAGACGTGCTTTCCGTAGTCCAATTATTATGAAAGTTGACTTTTACTCAACAATTAATAATCCACCACACATTCATACTTTGACGAAGAACTACTTAGATTTACTTTCTATGCCTCTCGAACAGAAAAAAATAAAACGTAAAAGTCTATTATTTAATGATGACCGACAAGTGGAAGTTCTGATAGTTAATCACCATATAGAAGCAAGACACAATAAACCATCGATTCAAATTGAAGTAATGCGCTATTCTAATTTTATAAAGGATTTAAA
>DATGUS010000004.1:0-3188 GCA_035301245.1 Alloiococcus sp.
TAATTAGTCAATGATTCCATTATTTTGACCCCCCTTGTACTTCAACATATGGTTCTACATTTTCAAAGTAATTATTTGCTTCTAAAAATTTTTGTGCGACAATCGCCGGTTCAATTAACATATCATCAGCAATATAGTTTAATTCTTGCATTTGTTCTGGAGAAATTTGTTCTTCTAATTTTAATAAAATATTTTCTAATTCTGGATAATCTTCTAACATTTTTGCATTTACCACTGGACTTGCATCATATGGCGGGAAGAAACTAAGATCATCTTCTAAAACAACGAGGTCATAACTAGCGATACGTCCATCTGTTGAGTAACCTAATACGATATCCATCTCACCAGTGTCAACAGCATCATACACTAATCCAATTTGCATCGGATAAATAGTGCCAAAGTCAAAGCCATATTCTTTGATAAATTCATTATAACCATCACCTTCACGTGACAGCCAAGATGAGTCGACACCAGCTGTTAATTCACTGGCATGTTCTTCAACATCTGAGATTTTCTCGAAACCATATTTTTCAGCTACTTCTCGCGTGACCATAAAGGCATATGAGTTAGCAAATCCATATGTCGGAAACCACTTCATATTAAATTCTTCATCGAAACCTTCATCAACAACTTTTAACGCTTCGTCTGGATCTTTAATAGCATCCACACCTAGCTCACCTGTTAATGAGGTTCCGGTATACTTTGCCGCTCCAATATTCGCATCATCTTGTAACATCGCTTGATGAACCATTGATGAGGTTCCAAGATTAATAATAACTTCAGCATTTGTATCTAAATAATGTTCTGCCATTTGCTGAACTAAGTAAGTGAGAATAGTTCCTTCTGTTGATACCTGACCAGCTACTGTAATCGATTCACGCTCATCTGTCGTTACCTCACCTAAACCAGGCAATGTACATGCTGATGTTATTAGTAAAGCTACGCTTATACTGATTATTTTAGTAATCTTTTTAAATTTCATCGGGACTCCCTCCTATTTTAAGTTAATAGGCGTTAGTCGTTTTTCAACAATACCTAATAAAAAATCAATCAATAATGCTAAAATTGTAACCGGGACTGTTCCACCAATAATAAGTTCAGGAATATATAGGTTTAATCCTCCAAATATGAAGTCACCTAATCCACCCGCACCAATGTAAGAAGCTAATGTGGTCCAAGCAATCACATACGTCGTTGATAGACGGATTCCTGCCATGATTACTGGCGCTGCTTGAGGTAGTTCAACCTTGGTTAATACTTGATTACGTGTCATTCCCATCCCCTTAGCAGCATCTACTAAATTTGAATCAACAGATTTCAACCCAGTATATGTATTTCTTAAAATTGGTAGTAAAGAGTATATAAAAAGAGCTAAAATTGCTGGTAATTTACCCACACCTACTAGGACAATCATTAACGCTAGTAAGGCTAATGAAGGTAACGATTGCAAAATTGAAGCCGTGGTAATAACAAAGTTAGCTACTTTTTTATTTACTCTAGTTAAGTAAATCCCCAATGGGACAGCTACAATGATTCCAAGAAACAGGGAAGCTGCAGATAAATAAAGGTGTTCCCATATCAATCTCATTAATGTACTGCCATTATTTGCTAAAAAATTTTGAATTGCAGACATCTCTTTCCCTCCTTAAGTTGTTGATTCTAGTTTAGATGCATCAAAGTCTTGAACAGCTTCTTCTGTCTTTTCATCAGATACTCCCTCAGTACCCCAAATTGACTGATACACTACTTCCACTAAATCTGTTCGAGTTAAAAATCCTCTTAATATATAATCATCGTCTAAAATAATTAAGTGTTTATTTCCTCGTTTAAGCATTCTTTCAGCTACATCTTTTAAATAAACATCGGGAGAAATATAAGTTTTTGGTAACTGCATAATGTCATCAACTAACTTATCTTTGTTGTTTTTATTAATATTTTCTAATTCTACTAATCCATGCAATATATTCTTTTCATCTGTAATTAATAACGTCGAAATTCTATGATCTCTCATCACCTTGACAGCTTCTGAAACGGTTGTACCTAATTGAACTGTAATAGGGTTTGCATTCATAACATCTTTAACCAATTGAGTATCATCAGATTGACTAAGACGTTCTTCACCTAAAAACTCCCTCACGAAATCATTCGCAGGATTAGAAATAATGTTGTGTGGCGTGTCATATTGAATTAATTCACCCTTAGACATAATAGCGATTTTGTCAGCTAATTCAATGGCTTCATCCATATTATGCGTCACAAATACCACTGTTCTTCCATATTCTTTTTGGAGTTGAACAACTAATTCTTGCAGTGCATCTCTTGTAATTGGATCCAAAGCACCAAAAGGCTCATCCATTAGAATAATTTCTTGATCTGCCGCAAGTGCTCTAATGACACCGATACGTTGTTGTTGACCACCTGAAAGTTCTGATGGATAACGATTCATATATTTATCAGGTTCCATGTCTACTTTTTCTAGTAATTCTCTAGCACGACTTTCCATTTTTTCTTCGTCCCATTTTAATAAACGTGGAACCATCACAATATTCTCATACACAGTCATGTGAGGCATAAGGCCCGTTTGCTGAATAACATATCCAATACTTCGTCTTAAATCAACGGGATCTTTATCTTGAATATTTTCTCCATGAATCAAAACTTCGCCCTCTGTCGCATCAATCATTCGATTTATCATACGCATGCTAGTTGTTTTACCGCTTCCGGAAGTTCCAATAAAAACAACCAGTTCACCTTCTTCAATCGTTAGAGAAAGGTTATCAACTGCCCTAGTCCCATCCTCATAGACTTTTGCTACATCTTTAAATTCAATCATCTGCTGTCTCTCCTTTTTTAAACAAAAAAATAATATGAAACCTATTGACCTATTCACAATAAGATCCATACTATTACTTTCTACAAATTGCTTATTTAAGTATGACAAATATATGCATTTAAATCAAATAACGACATTTACAATGATACAAACAAGCTACTAAAACACCTTTAATTTATATAATCATTATGATTTAGTGTATATAAAAGTAACCAATTCAAGCCATATAAAATGCTTCGACCATTTCAAACAGTCGAAGCATTTCTCTTCTATTATTAAGGTGAAACAATCTTTAGCTCGTTTTAATTATTATACCAGCGGCGTTGGTTAACTTCCATAATAACTGGTAAAACAA
>DATGUS010000005.1:0-9178 GCA_035301245.1 Alloiococcus sp.
GGAGAATATGCCGATTGTAGACTGTATGTTTTTCTACTTTGACCGTGTCTTTGAACTGTGTGAGAAGCATGGTATTGATAAAAGTCGTTTAATTTTAGATCCAGGTATTGGATTTGCTTTATCTAAAAAAGAAAACTATCAATTGATTCAAAGTGTCGAGTTGATTCGTGAAAAAGGCTTTGAAGTTTTCTTAGGCGTTTCACGCAAACGATTTATTGTCAATACTATTTTAGGTTTAGATATTGATGCTGATCCAGAAACTGAAGAAGGATTTGCAAATCGTGACGTAGGATCTGCAATTATTACTGCCTTTGCTGTAGCGAAAGAAGTTGAATATGTTCGTATTCACTCCCTTGATGAACATAAGATGGCTGTCGCGATTACTTCGAACATTATTCATGCTGATGAAGCGGAGGATATAACATTTGATCAATACACGAATAATAATTAAGTCATAAAACGAAAGTCTATCAATTACTCGTTTGTTTAGCGAGTGATTGATAGACTTTTTAGTTACAACAAATCTTTATTTTTTAACCATAAGAGAGTAATAATCATCAATATAACATTTAAAAGAATAAGAATTAAGAAGCCATATGGATTTTTGCCCCAAGGGACAGGAACGTTCATACCCCAAATACCAGCAATAATGGTCGGTATAGTAAGGATAATGGTAATTGATGTAAGAACCTTCATAATGTTATTTAAGTTGTTAGAGATCACATTTGATATGATGTCAGATAAACGGTCAGTCATCAGTAATGCTTCTTGAACCATTGATTCCGCCTGAAGTGATTCAACATAAACGTCATTTAGATTAAGTTGATCAGACGCACCAGAATCAAAATGAGGCAATTTTAGCAATTGTTCAATGACGCTAAGGTTATTGTTGATTGTCGTTTGAATTGAAATGAGCGATCTTTCAATTGTCATTAAACGATAAAGCTCTCTATTACTTGATGATTTAATAATATCTTTTTGTAAATCTTTAATTTCTGTAAAAATGGTTTTTATTGTACTGACGCAGAATCTTTCTGTCTGCCATAATATATTAGCAATAATTTCTTCAACAGGAAGGGGAGTTAAGTTGCTATAAAATAAATCATTAAACAATGTATCTAAAAAGTCAGTAAGCTCCATCGTTAATGTAATAATAATATTGTCCACCAATATAATCGCAAATGGTCGCGTTGAAAATTCTGTATTATGGTAATAATTTTGGGCAGGCAAGATATATTCTAATAGAATTAAAGTAGGGGCTGGCTGGTCATATTTTTTTAAGTTTTCAACTCGAGCGATTTCATAGGGATCTAAGACAGCTGTTAAATAGTCATCAGGTACTTCATAACGATCCCCAACGATTTTTAATTCTTCTTTCGTTGGACTATGTAAGTGAACCCACTTCAGCCCATGTCCATCTTTATTTTTCTGTTCATAAATCATCATAATACCTCCAAGGTCGGGACTATTAATCGATTGATTAAACTTTATTATACTCCTAAATGAATAAAGATGCTTTCTAAAGATATTTAATTAAGAGTATTCAAGAAAATATAATTACTGAAATGTAAAAAAGAAGCACTCAATAGAGCACTCCTTAATGATTATGATATGTCGTTTAAGTGAATCTGATGGTATAATCTCTTAAACGCACAAGACTTGATACCATTTAACATACTAACTTCATTGCAATACAGATAAACGTGCATTACAATATAAGTTAGATTAATAGACGGAGATTGAGGGATTTGAACCCTCGATACGGACGAACCGTATACACGCTTTCCAGGCGTGCTCCTTCAGCCGCTCGGACAAATCTCCAAAATTTCATCACAGAGATAACTATAGCATTTAGTTAAATTTCTGTCAATATCATACGAGAGGAGTTTTCACTTATATGGACAAAAGACGTGCAAAAATATTACTCGGTATGAGTATAATTATTATATTAATTAGTATCTATGTGTTCACTTTCGATCCATTTATTGGGTCAATCGGTCTCGTTGTTGGGCTAGTAACGTTATTTAATTCGTATCAAGAATCACAAGGACGCTCACCAAAATTTATAGAGCGTGAAAAAAATAAAGAAGAAAATCGCCTTAAACAAGAAGAAGAACGTGAAACGATGTATACCAGACAACGCCGCTTAAACAATGAAAAATATCAGAAAAAGCGTGAAGAACAAGAAAAAGAAGATAAGTTTAATCTATAGAATTGTTAGGTCATTGGGGAAGGTTAAGAGTAATATTAACAACCACAATATCAATTTATATCTATAAAATACAAAAAATGGTACGGCTATCAAAGTCCGTACCATTTTCTATTTAACTTCCCTCTGTTTGGTCATCTTCAGTCTGAGATTGTTCATCATCATTGTTTTGAGGTGGGTCTCCTTCTGGCCGTGAATCTTCATCTGATTCACTACCACCGTCATCTTCAGGCGGCGTTTGTTCATCTTCATTGTCTTCAGATGGATCTTCTTCAGGCGGAGAATTTTCATTAGATTCATTACCACTGTCATCTTCAGGTGGCGTCTGTGGTTCTTCTTCCTCAGTTGTTTCTTCTTCCTCAGTTGTTTCTTCTTCTTCAGGCTCGTCAGTCTCTTCGGGTTCTTCTTCCTCGATTTCTTCGTCATCTTCAGGTTCGTCATCTTCAGGCTCATCTTCAACGACTGGCGGTCCAATTTCAGAAGGGGTGTGTCCTTTTACAAACAGCTCTACAATTGTTTGGGATGATGGGGTAGAAGCTGTCGCTTGACGGGCAGGATTAGTCCCGTTGATAACAGCCACTTCTTCGACTGAGTCAGGTTGTTGCCAATCAGGTTTGGCAGATTGCTCTGCTAAGACAGTCATGATTTCCCGATATAATTGTCTCGGTAGTTGTCGTTTACCGTTTGCGATACTTAATTGATTTCCTGGTTCTAAGTGTTTATCGTAACCGACCCAAGCTGACAGGGTGTACTCAGGGGAGTAACCAACAAACCATGAGTCAGGCACTAAACCTTGACCACGTGGAATATCATTTTCAACAAGTTGTTCAGTTGTATAGTTGGTTGTTCCTGTTTTACCTGCGTGAATAAAGCCAGGGATTTCTAAATCTTCGCTATAGTAATCGATAACACCTTTAAGCATATCTGTCACCATATAAGCAGTATAATCTTCCATCGCTTTATTTGTTTCAGGTTTAGTATCAATTTCTTCACCTGATTGTGATACGATTTTACTTACAGTATAAGGTTGAGTGTAATTTCCTCCGTTTGCAAATGTACTATAAGCACCAGCTAATTGAACTGGAGTCATTGAACCGTCAATCGCACTACTTGGAACAACACCATTTGCCCCAGTCATTGCTGCAGGATCGATACCAATTCCCTCTAAGAAACCATTCACTTGATTATGATCTAAATCTTCATTCAAGATTTTAACTGCAGGAATATTTCGTGATGTAACGAGTGCTTGTCTAGTTGTCATTTGACCGTGGAACTGATTATCCCAGTTCTGTGGCGAATAGTTAGTATTTGGCACGGTATACTTTTCGTCAACGATTTGTTCATAAGTTGAACGTTGAGTGAATTCAATTGCTGGTCCGTAAACAGTTAGAGGCTTAATGGTTGATCCAACGTTTCGTGAGTTATCTGTAGCCCGGTTTAATGATAAATGGCCTTCTAAATTACGGCCACCTACCAGACCTAGTAATTCACCAGTATTGGGATCCATTAACGTTAAAGCTGTCTGTAGCTCATCATCCGCAGCAATCAATTCTTCATTATGCGCGGTGTCATACATTAATTTTTGAATATCTAAATCAATATTTGTGTAAATCTTTAAACCAGCAGTATACGGGTTGTAATCGGTTTGTTCATATACTTCGTCGAGCACAGCAGAAATATAACCATCTAGGTATAACTTATTTTCATCGACATCATCAGGGCGTTCAACTAAGCCTTCAGTAACCGGTAGAGCAGTGGCTTGGTTATATTGATCTTTAGAAATTTTATCATCGTCTAACATCGCTTTTAATACGGTATCACGACGGTTTTTTGCAATAACTGGATTTTTATATGGATTATGACGGTTAGGTGCTTGTGGCATACCAGCTAACATCGCTGCTTCATGTAGTTCAAGATCACTAACTGGTTTACCATAATATTGTTCTGCAGCTGTTCCCATACCATAAACATTCCCTGCCATATGCACACGGTTCATATAAAGGGTTAAGATTTGTTCTTTAGATAGACGGCGTTCCAATTGTAAAGCCAACCATGCTTCTTGTGATTTACGTTCAATTGTTTGGTCTTCTTTTAAGGTAGAGAAGACAGACAGCTTAATTAATTGTTGGGTGATGGTACTACCACCACCGACAATTTTTCCTTGGGTGACATAACCAACCCCTGCACGGGCAATCCCAATTGGATCAACACCTATGTGATTATAGAAACGTTGGTCTTCAATAGCTAGTACTGCATCTTCTAACACTTGAGGATAATCTTCAGCACTGGCAAAGTCCCGTGTCTCAGAACCGACTGTGTAAAAGACCTCGCCATTACGGTCAACTAATTCAGATGAATAAGAACCATATAGATCATCATCTGTTAAGTCTGGAGCACTGGCAGCATAGTATGTAAACAAGCCTGCTCCAGCAATTAAAAGAAGTAAGACGACGAAAACAGCGATAAGTACAATTTTCTTAAAGATACCGCCACCTCGTTTAGTTGAATTTTTCTTTTTGCGCTTTTTACGTTTATAGCGATTGCTTCTAAACGTTGATTCTTCATTACTCATATTAATCTCCTTTAAAATATTAAAAATTTCTTACTAGTCACTACTATAGTCTTGTATATTTTAAATTAATTTGTCGATAATGTCTATAAAAGGAATCGAAGGACCATATGAAATAGGAATTTCATGGCCATGTTTTTCAATATATAAATAGGTCATCGATTTCCGTCCACCATCTAATTGATTATTCCATGCATTAAGTAAATGATTTACTTCTAAGAGAAAACATTTTTTTAGCGTGGAGAAATAAATAATCACAAAAACGATACCACCATGTTCTTTGCATGCTTTCATATGTTCGATTTGATGTTCATGGAAATTTTGAAGGGGGAAAGATGTTTTATTTCTAGTCTCCTTCGCCTCAAAATCAATATAGTTGCCTTTATATATCCCATTATAATCCGTCGTTGACGCTCGTCTAAAATAAGCTTCTGTTATTTTAGCGGCTGAACGTTTGGGGTAATTTACGTTCACAATCTGCACTGGTGTTGGCTTTTTGTGAATAATCGCGATATCATGGTCTCGGTAGTACTTTATGGTTGAGTTGAGTAAACTCTCTAAAGTCATCCCACGGTTTCCATGAATGATTGATTTCTGTTTAACCAAAAACTCAGATGGTTGACGAGTTTTTTTATTAAATTTTGATTCATCATAAGATGAACCGTTCGGATATCGAATAACCATTTTACTACTCCTTGGAATTAATATAAACTTATTCTACCAAATTAATGCTCATTTAAAAAGAAAGGGGTGGTACTATCAGTCAACTAAAAAGACTATTTGTCAGTGGCTACCGTTCATATGAATTGGGTATTTTTTCAAAGAAAGATAAAAAGCTATTTTACATTAAAGAGTTTATAAAGCAACGAATCCGTCAATATGCTGATAATGGGTTAGAATGGATCATCATTACCGGTCAACTGGGGATTGAGCTTTGGGCAGGGATGGCTGTGCTTGAATTAGAAGAAGAACTGCCGCATTTAAAACTGGCAGTGCTTATTCCTTTTAAAGGATTTGCTGAAAATTGGAATACTGAGAATAAAGCATTATATCAAAAAATTATTGAGATTGCCGATTATGTTAATTACACTTCCCATGATGAATATAAACATGGTGGACAATTAAGTGGTAATAATCAGTTCATTATGAATAACACGGATGGATTACTTTTAATTTATGATCCAGACAATGAAGGGAAGCCAAAGTTCTTATATAATCAAGCAATGAAATATGAAGAACAAACGGGCTATTTAATAGATCGTGTTGATTTTTATGAACTTGAAGAATTTGTCATTGATTATCAAGAAATTCATAATGTAAATTAATGTAATTAGTGTTATAATTTATATGTATGCAATCAAAATGAAAATCAGACTCGAGAGGTGCATGGAATGGTACAAACAGAATTAAACCAACGTGAAATTTTAGAAAAAGATTTTAGCTCAAAATTAAGAGGGTATGATCCACAAGAAGTAGATGAATTTTTAGATACGATTATTCGTGACTACAAAGCATATGATAACCATATTGAAGATCTGCAAAGCGAAAACGAACGTATTTCAAAAAGTGTCAATAATATGTATAAACGCTTAGAAGCAGCAATGAAGAAAAATGAAGTGTTAAACAAACAAATCGAGAAACTACAACGTGACTTGAAACAAAAGGGTGGAACAAATGCTGGGGCTACTGCATCACAAACTACACCTAAAAATGATGAAGATAAATCAGTTAATAATGAAGATGATCACGGTAAAACTCGTGTTATAAAAAGCCCGATAGCCATTAAGAGTCCAATAAATTCACCATCTAAGTCGGTTAAAGTATCATCAACTGATCAAAAAGCGTCGAAGACACAAGCACGTCCGTCAGTAACTATTCTCGATTTATTAAAACGTGTATCAAACTTAGAACGTGCGGTATTCGGCGATAAAATGAATGAGAGTGACGAGTAGTTATGTTATAATAATTTAGCAAATTTCTTTGCGGATAATCGCGCAGAATATTTTGTTCTGTGAGGAAAGTCCATGCTCACACTTGCTGCGATGCAAGTAGTGTTCGTGTGTAGCGAAAAAATAAGCTACAGCTCTTTGGTGGAAGCATCGAAGATGACGGCAGAACTTAGACTAAGGTCCTTAGACTATGTCTAAACTCTTGAAAGTGCCACAGTGACGATATAATACGGAAACGTATTAGTGGAACGGGTAAACCCCTCGAGTGAGCAACTCAAACATTATGGTAGAGGCATTCTTCCATCAGAATAGGAATGGCGGAAGAAGTATTATATACAGACAGATGATTATCTCGGAGTATAATCCTAATACATACTCTAGACAGAACATGGCTTACAGCAAAGAAATTTGAATTAGGAAAAAAGAATCCCTCCACCAATTTTTGGAGGGATTTCTTTATTTATAATGTAAAGGAATTATTTATTGAAAGAGGTAGTCTATGATTGACTATATTAACGTTTTCTTAGTTATCGTTGGGTTTATCCAAGGTGTCGCATCAGCCGGCATGTACCCAAAAGAAGAATCAATGACGAAAGCCGATTTAAGAGAAATGAAAGAATCATTCCGTGAAATGGGGGCCACATCTTTTATTTCTCAAAAGAAAGTATTATTGAGTACATCTCGCTTTAGTGCGATGATACGCTTTTTATTCTCTGTACCGACTTTTTTATATTTCGTCTATCTTGATATCCATTTAGGGATTATGCTGGCCTTTGGATTATTAATTTTAGATGTCATTAAAACAAAGCGATCTTTCCGATTAATTATGAAAACGAGTTCTTTAGAACAATTGTTAAAATCACGAAGTAATGCATTTATTCATTTCAGCCGTTTAATCATTAAGGCTTTCATGATTGCTTTATTACTCAGCAAAGGAGTTTAATATGAAGACATATCAATTATTAGCAACCTGTGCCAGTGGTGTCGAAGGATTAGTAGGCGATGAATTGAAAGAGTTAGGTTATAAAGTAAAAGTAGAGAATGGACGTGCACGATTTGATGGTACTTTAGAAGATATTGCCAAAACGAACTTATGGTTACGAATTGCTGACCGTGTTAAAATTATTGTTGGCGAATTTAAAGCAACCGATTTCGATACTTTATTTGAAAAAACTAAAGCTTTGCCCTGGGATGAGTATATTCCATTAGACGGTGCTTTCCCAGTATCTGGTAAGTCTCAGAAGTCAAAATTATATAGTGTGCCAGATGTGCAACGGATCGTGAATAAAGCAGTAGCTACAAAGTTACAAGCGGTCTATCACAAAAGAGGTCACTTACCTGAAACTGGTGCGAAATACCCTATTGAAGTAGCTATTAATAAAGATAAAGTTTTATTAACCATTGACACAACTGGCGATAGTTTATTTAAACGTGGCTATCGTACAGGAAAAGGCCCCGCGCCTCTAAAAGAAAACTTAGCTGCTGCGTTAATTAAACTAACAACTTGGTTCCCTGACAAGCCATTTGTCGATCCTACTTGTGGTTCAGGAACGATTCCAATTGAAGCAGCTTTAATTGGCCATAACATAGCACCAGGCTTTAACCGTTCATTTTTATGTGAAGAATGGGAAGTGATGAGTGAAGCGCTTTGGGAAAAGGTTCGTCTTGAAGCGGATGAAGCAGCAAACTATGATATTGAGTTAGATATCTCAGGTTATGATATTGATCACAATATGATTGAAATTGCGAAAGAAAACGCAATGGAAGCGGGTCTTTTACACAGTATTAATTTTAAACAAATGCAAGTAGCTGATTTTACGACAGATAAGAAGTTCGGTATTATGATCTCAAACCCACCATATGGCGAGCGTTTAGGTGATAGAGAAAAAGCGAACGAGATTTACCGTGATATTGGTAATGCATTCAGACCACATGAAACATGGAGTAAATATATTATCACCAGTGATTTAGATTTTGAAGAATATTACGGTGAAAAAGCTACAAAAAAACGTAAGCTTTATAATGGTTATTTAAGAACTGACTATTTCCAATTCTGGGGCAAGCGAAAATAATAAACTCAAATAATTGAAGTTAATAAATAGATAACGAGCATTAGAACGAGGTATGTGTAAACACTTTAAAAGTTAAATTAACTTTTAAATAGAGGAACAACACATACTTCTAAAGGTGCTTGTTTTTATTTTATGTATCTTAAATATTTTGCTTAAAAACATTTATATTCTATACATATTCATATTAAAACGAAGCCAGTCAGGAATAATTCGTTATTATGATATAATAGATGTGATAATAAAAATAACATTTCAATGAATCCAAAAATCATCATAGGAGTGATATTTATGGCGATAGCAATTATAACGTTAATTGTCTTAATTCTAATTAACGGCTTTTTTGCAGCATCCGAGTTAGCTTTTGTCAACTTAAATGATA
>DATGUS010000006.1:0-5456 GCA_035301245.1 Alloiococcus sp.
GTTCTGTTCGTCGTGCAAAATTATATTATTTACGTAATCTACGTGGAAAAGCAGCACGTATTAGAGAACGTCGATAAATTGAAATCAGTTCAGAAGGGAGCTTGTCAATGTTGGCAAGCTCTTTTTATGTTAGATCATAAATTAGCAAGAAATAGATGGAAAATGGCAGGGATTAGAAATGTTAAATGACCGCGAGAATGAATGGATAGAATGGTTGAAAGTATTTTTAGTGGCATTAGCTATTACAGCTTTTATAAGAACGTTTTTATTTGCACCAATAATTGTTGATGGGTTTTCGATGTATCCAACGCTACATGACCAAGATAAAATGTTAGTGAATAAAATAGATTACCATTTTAATGAGCCAGAACGTTTTGATATTATCGTTTTTCATGCTTCTGAACAAAAGGATTTCATTAAACGAATTATTGGGTTACCAGGAGAGCATGTGGAAGTCAGGGATCATACATTGTACATTGATGGTGAAGAAGTAGCAGAACCATTTCTTGATTATAAGAATGACAATGGGATGATTGATGAACCGACTTTTTATGAAAATTTCACTTTAGAAGAGCTGCCTGGTGGTTACTCGAAAATCCCGGAGAATGAATATTTAGTTTTAGGAGACAATCGAAATAACTCAACCGATAGCCGAATTATTGGCTTAATCTCAAAATCGCAAATTGTCGGTAAAACTAATATCGTTTTTTGGCCCATTAGTCGCTGGCAAACTATGAAGTCTCTTGAATAGTTGACGGGTATAATTACATTTCAAAACGGAGGATGTAGATCATGACGATACAATGGTTTCCAGGGCATATGGCAAAAGCCCGGCGTGAACTTGAGGAAAAATTAAAACTAGTTGACTTTATTATTGAGCTGGTTGATGCACGTGCTCCCTTATCTTCACAAAATCCTATGTTACAAGACATCTTGAAAGATAAGCCTAAACTAATATTACTTATGAAAAAAGATTTAGCTGATCCGAAACAAACTGAAAAGTGGGTTAGTACTTTTGAGGAAGAGGGACACTTAACTTTAGCTGTCGATGTGAATAACAAGGCAGACATCTCTCAAGTTGTTCAAAATGGTAAACAACTTGGACAGAAGAAAATGAATTGGCTTGCTAAAAAAGGTATTAAACCCCGGCCAGCTAGAGCAGTAATTATCGGAATTCCTAACGTAGGAAAATCTACGTTAATCAATCGATTAGCAAATAAAAGAATTGCTAAAACAGGTGATAGGCCTGGAGTGACAAAACATCAATTATGGATAAAAGTTAAAGGTGATTTTGATTTGCTGGACACCCCTGGAATTTTATGGCCAAAATTTGAGGATCAAGCAGTAGGTTATCGTCTAGCGGCCATCGGTACAATTAAAGATGACCTTGTTTCCATGCAAGACGTTGTAGCCTATGTGATCAACTATCTTCAAAAGCATTATCCCGATATGCTCCATAATCGCTACGGTATCAACGGAGACATGGAAGATATGTGGGATATATTTACAGCTATCGGAGAGAAACGAGGAGCGCTCGAGAGCGGGGGGCATGTTAACTTTGACAAAGTAGCTGATCTAGTCAGCCGTGATTTACGAACAGGCAAACTCGGCAGAATAACACTCGAATCAGTTAACGACTGAGACACATACCTATAGACGAACACCATACACTACGTCATATTCATATTATGCGTAGTGACAGTAGACTGAATTTCTCCCCATCCGCTTGATATTAGACCATCGCTACGGAAATACATTTCGCTTTCCAGGGGCGGCTGGTGAGCCTTAGCTCCCCTAGGAGTCTCAATGTATTTCCTCCACTAAAAATGATTCCTGATTTTAAAATTATTAAAATTATTATTCTTGTCGTTAGAGGTGGAGGACTTCGACATGATTTTAGGTGAGGCAAGTAATCGCAGTCCAAGCACGGTTCTGAAGCCCTGCAGAGAGGGGGTGCTACTTGAATAATCTCCTCATAATGAAGCTGTAGCGTTGCGTTACTAGAAACGCAGGAGCATAATTAACGAAAAACAACATAGTGAATCGGTAGACACAGTTCCATTTATAAGCAAAATTGAGATTATGCCTAACATGAGGGATGAATTCGTCATAGCATCCGAGACATCCTGTTTTAGCGTAGTGTTTATTTCCGTAGCGTTTGGATTATCGCTTACTTTAACAGACGGGAAGAGCGTTTTCGTTGAAACTATGTCACATTTTTTATCTTATGCCCCAGTTTTAGTGTATAGGAAGTTTAGTGTTTGATTTATTTATTAACAATATGGATTTAAAGTCGATATAAAGAGAGACAGGTGAGTTTAGATGAAGAAGAATTCAATAGCAGAATTAAGGGAATTGTTTAGGAATGATGAGTTAACCGGGGAAATGATCGACCAACTGAGGTCGGATGAGCGGAAGGGAGTACATGCAATTATTAATAGCTATGAAAAGAAGAAGCAAAAAGAAAAGCAATTAAAAGAACAATTCGTTAATATGCAGGTTTACGAGCGTGCGTTCGGTGAAAAGGGTTTTCGCCTTATCGCAGGTGTAGATGAAGCGGGAAGAGGCCCTTTAGCAGGACCGGTTGTCGCTGCATCCGTTATTTTACCTTCAGATTTTACCTTGTTTGGCTTAACTGACTCCAAGCAACTCAACGAAAAACAGCGCTTAAGCTTTTATCACACTATTAAAGAACAGGCAATCACATATAACGTATCGATAATTGATAATCAGACAATCGATAGAATGAATATATTTGAGGCAACTAAACTAGCTATGACTCAATCATTAAAAGCATTAGATCCTCAACCTGATCATTCACTGATCGATGCCGTTAAGCTAACCGGTTTAAATCATCCAACAACACCTATTATTAAAGGTGACCAAAAAAGTGTATCCATCGCCGCAGCAAGTATTTTAGCTAAAGTCACACGCGATCTATTAATGAAAGAAATACATAAGGAATTTCCAAGCTATGATTTTAAATCCAATATGGGATATGGAACGAAACATCATGTTGAGCAAATAAAAGAACGTGGCATCACACCATACCATAGAAAATCATTCGCTCCTGTTAAAGAAGCTATTAATTATCAATTGGGGTGATAAATGTGTCAGTTGAGCATATAAATCAGCGCTTACCGATCATAAGATCATCTGATTCGACCAGTGGATTAAGGGACGGTCAAATTATACGAGGCCAAATATTGAAACTTTATCCAAATCATAAAGCCATGATTCAAATCGGCTTAAAAAAATTAGTGGCACAACTCGAAACACCGCTTACGTTAGGGGATAAGTATCATTTTCAAGTTAACGTTGCAAATGACATCATATATTTAAGAATGCTTGGTGAGAAATTAACAGAGCAATCAGCTAAAAATAGTTCAACTCTTTTAAAACAATTAAATTTAAAAACGACTAAAGATAATGGTACTTTTATACAATCATTACTCAGTGATAATGTTCCTTTTAATGGAGAACAACTTAAAAAAGCTTTGAGGGTGCTTGATCAATCGCATGATAAAGAACACGCACAACAGACGCTTAAACACATGCTAGCCGCAAACTTACCGATAACTAAACCTGTTTTTGATGCATTGACGTCTCAAGGTAAAAACAAGCTTGCTAATCAATTGCAACAACTACAACAAAATCTAACTCAACAAGTAAGCTTACCCCCTTTTGAACAATATGTCTCTAGTTATGTAAACCAGCTTATCGGATTACCTTCTAACACTACACAAGCGGTAGAAAACGAGGTACTTTTTGACACGACGACTAATAAAACAACATTTTTTAACGCATTAAAATTAATTGGAATGATTGAACCTGAAGTCAATAATGATGAATGGGGAACAAATTGGAAGTCATATCTTAGTCAATCATCAGTCTCGAGTTCACTTACAACAGGCAACATAGAGAAACATGATTATTTTTTACTCAATAATAAGAATGGGCAGGATATTATCTCTGCTTTTACTAAAATAAAGACTAACCAAGAATCATTGTTTGATCTCGGAAATCAGTGGAAGCACTTATTTTCCAGTAGAATAGCTCAGTCGGTACAATCACAATCGCCCCTTTCTACCTCTGAATATCAACAAATGAATCGATTTATTTCGCATGAGGTTTTACCTCTACTTCCAGAATCACAACAAGAACAACTTGCTAAGTCATTAAAAAATGAGCCTCAATCCTTTGTTAAATTGATAAAAGTTATGGAACTTCTTCAAGATAATCAAATATACAGAAGAATATCTCACTTTCTTGCCCAGATTGAATTATCCAATGACTATAATAATCAATCAGCAGAACAACGTTTTTATCAGTATATGAAAAATTTTGCGAATATGGTAGGTTTATCATATGAAAGTCAAGTAGCCGAGAATATGAATAGTCAGTTGGATAATACGCTCAAAGGGTTATTACTACAATTAATCCATCAAAATCAAAGTGAAGCTCCAATACTGGAGCATTCAACCAAAATTTTAAATATTATAAATGGATTACAGCTGCAATCTGTTAATGAAATTAACAATATTCTTTACGCTCATCTCCAATTTCCAGGTGACAAATTAGGACTTGCCAATGAAGTGGACTTAAAGTTTGAAGGGAAAAAGAAAAACGGGCATATAGATTCAGATTACTGTCGTATCCATTTTTTTCTAGATCTTAATCATTTAAAAGAAACAATTATCGATATGAACGTTCAGAATCGTTCAGTTACAGTGACTGTCTATAATGATTTAAAGGAATTGAAGTCAATGTCTACTCCCTTTATCGGTCTTTTAAAAGAGAGCTTAGAATCATTAAAGTATCATCTTTCAACTGTTTTATTTAAACCGCTTAGTTCAAAAACTGATCAAAAAAACACTCTAAAGAATTCGCCTTATGAAACTTATACACAAGGGATGGATTATCGAATATGAAACAAAACAGAAAGAAAGCTGCAGCTCTTCGTTATGATCAAGACAAAGAATTGGCACCAAGAGTTGTAGCTACAGGTGAAGGTCTAACCGCTGAAAATATAATGAATAAAGCAAAGCAGAATAATATTCCCATGCTCGAAGACAGTTCATTAGTGGAATTGTTGGCTGAACTTAACATTAACGAAACAATACCTGAAGAACTCTACCAGGCCGTTGCAGAAGTGTTTGCTTTTATTTATAGAGCTGATCAAAAAGCAAAAATGTTGGATTAATCTATCTTTTTTTACGACAACATTCGCTAATTGTTGTGAAAAGTTTTGTTTTTTACTACAATAGACATGCAGTGAATTTTGATGGGAGGATGCATGATGAACATTCATGAGAATCAAGGAAAAGAAATTTTACGTAACTATGGTGTTAATGTTCCTAACGGGCACGTTGCATATACAGTCGATGAAGCTGTAGAAAATGCAAAAAAATTAGGAACAGATGTCACTGTTGTTAAAGCACAAATTCATGCTGGAG
>DATGUS010000007.1:0-8190 GCA_035301245.1 Alloiococcus sp.
TACTTAACTGATTTATTCGGTAAAACGGTTGTTAATGAGTTATTAGATCAATTAACTGTAGAAGAATTAATGGAATTAGTAGACCTTTATGAAGCTAAAGAAGAAGCAGTTAAAGAAGAAGCAAAAGCAATATTAGAAGAACGTTCAGCAGTCAAAATTGATGACGAGCGTTTGCCTGATACAGCAACGGCGACTTGGTTAACAGGATTAGTTGGGCTTGTGTCACTGTCTAGCGGCTTAGTTCTTACAAAGAAAAAAGACTAAACGACAAATTAATCTAACACCTAAAATATAATAAAGAGAGAGCTTGCAGATTCTAAATAATAGAACTGCAAGCTCTTTTTTTGATGTTATTAGGTAATAGTCATATTGATCAAGATTATTTTTGAAGGAAATGATGGAGATCTCCATCATTTAAAAAATTATTTTGCTGGTCTATCAATTGTTCACTTCAATAAGATGACTAACAGAGTCAAGTGCTCTTATTGAGTCAAAGACTGTTTCCTTTTGCGTTTCAACGTCTAACTCAATCGTCATCTTTACAATCATTTCGGTATTTTTCCGTTGCTTATCATCACTCATAATATTTATATTCACAATCTTAATTTCTTCCACTGAAGTAAACTCTAGTAATTCATCCAGAGTACTTGTTAGATGGAGATAAAAAGTAACACGACGATGAAATTTTTTATCTTGAATATATTCTTTAAATGGTTTTAATAAGAACACGGAACTGGCTATAACTATGAAACCAACTAGTGCCACCTCATAAAAACCAATACCAATTGCTAAGCCTAAGGTGGCTGATGCCCACAAACCAGCAGCAGTCGTTAAGCCCTCGATTTGATTTTCTTTAGTTACAATAATAGTTCCAGCACCTAAGAAACCAATTCCACTGACTACTTGAGCGCCCATACGAGTGATATCAATATCTAATTCTGGAAAAGATAAGACGACATATTGATTTGTCATCATTACGACCGAAGCTCCTAAACAAACTAACATATGCGTTCGAATCCCTGCGGCACGGTTTTTAAAATCACGTTCTGTACCAATTAACCCACCAAGGACGACAGCGAGAAAGATACGGACAGTAATGGTTAATACATTGAGTTCATATAAGTTAATGCCATATTGTTCAAGCATCGTCTCCTCCCCCTATTCTATACAGAGACATAATAAAAGTATAAAAATATTATATTATATATCACTGTTAATTTTGAGTTGTTTTCATGTAAAAAGTCAAGTGAAACCCTTTTTATTGTAAAGATCTTAATCAAGACTCAAAGTATGATTAGTTTTATAGTCAAAACTCAATTAATTTAAAATAAGTAGTAAAAAATGGTTTTATCTTAAGATTATACCACGGGCTATATAACGAAAGCTCATTAATAAAAAACATCGTAAGCCAACCATATACATTAGCTTAGATATAAACGTTATGGTATCTTTAATTTATAGACAAGAGAAGGAGGACGTGAGTTTGAGTAAGAAAGTAGCTTTATTAATTAACCCCATTGCAGGTATGGGTGGACGAGTGGGATTAAAAGGCACCGACGGCCAAGACATCTTAGAAAAAGCAAAGGAATTGGGAGCTAAACCCGAAGCAGAATTCAAAGCTGAGAAAGCATTAAAAGTCATCTTAGATGAAACGGAAGACATCACTTGGTATAGCGCTAGTAGTCTAATGGGTGAAAACTTACTGAAGAAATACGGTCAGGAAGTTGAAGTGCTTCATACTGTAGACGGCGAGTCTACACCAGAAGATACGAAAGCATTCTTAAAACAATTAGTAGAAAAAGATGTCGACATCCTCCTGTTTGTTGGTGGTGACGGGACAGCGCGTAACGTTGCGAAGACATTGAAGTTAGAGCTTCCAGCATTAGGGGTACCCGCTGGAGTTAAAATTCACTCACCAGTCTTTGCTTCTTCCCCTGAGAATGCCGGTGAAGTGATTAGCAATTATGTTAATGGTGAAATTAAATCGCTGCAAGAAAAAGAAGTGATTGATATTGAAGAAGAAGCCTTTCGTAATGATGAAGTCATTACTGAGTTGTATGGTTATCTTAGCGTTCCTTATGATGAAAGTCATATGCAGAATCTAAAGTCACCATCTCCACAATCAGAGCATGAAGCAACTATTTCGATTGCTTTAGACATTATTGATTCAATGGAAGAAGACACATACTATATCATTGGTTCGGGTTCAACGCTATCACCAATTTTTGATGAGCTAGATCAAAAGGGCACTAAGCTAGGTGTAGATATTATCTATAATAAACAAGTAGTTAAAAAAGATGCTTCAGAACAAGATATCTTAGATATTTTAGATCATGATGCGGTTAAACTTGTGGTCACACCGATGGGCGGTCAAGGCTATTTATTCGGCCGTGGGAACCCACAATTATCAGATCAAGTTCTATCGCAACTAGATAAAAGTGATATCATCGTTGTGGCGACACCGAATAAACTGCTAACATTTGAAGGCAGACCATTATTAATTTATACAGGTAATACCAAAGTCGATAAAAAGTTAGCTGGATACTACAAAGTTGTTACAGGATACGATCATCGTAAAATGTACAAATTAAAGGTTGTGTAAACTTTAAAAGAACCTTAAACAAGAATTTAATTTTACAAATAATTCAATAGCTTTATCTAATGGTTAGGGCTTTACAAAAGGAAAAATGTGTAGTACGTTTAGTACGTATAAAAGATGGAAACGCTTTATTTGTATTTGAAAACTTACTTATTATTTATAAAACAATTATGAGGAGGAAGGTTGTTTATGAAAACAGATATTGAAATTGCACAAGCTGCGACTGGTCAACCAATTGAGGAAGTTGCTAAGTCTTTAGGAATTTCTGAAGATGTATTAGAGCCTTATGGAAAGTCAAAAGCTAAAATTGACTTTACTAAGCTTGATTTAGATAACGCAGACCAAGGTAAATTAATTCTTGTTACTGCTATTACACCAACACCAGCTGGTGAAGGTAAAACAACGACATCTATCGGTTTAGCTGATGGATTAAATAAAATTGGTAAAAAAACTGCTGTGGCTTTACGTGAACCATCATTAGGACCAGTATTCGGTGTTAAAGGTGGCGCTGCCGGTGGCGGTTACGCTCAAGTCATCCCTATGGAAGAAATTAACTTACACTTCACCGGTGACTTACACGCGATTGGTGCAGCAAACAACTTAATTGCAGCATTACTAGATAACCATATTAAGCAAGGTAACGAATTAAACATTGATATTAACCGTATTGAATGGCGCCGTGTCGTAGACATGAACGACCGTCAACTACGCAATATCGTTAATGGCCTAGGTCGTCGTGCTGATGGTGTGCCTCGTGAGGATGGCTATGACATTGTCGTAGCTTCAGAAGTTATGGCTGCATTCTGTTTATCAAATAATATTACTGAATTAAAAGACAAATTAAGCCGCATGGTTGTTGCTTATGACGTAGACAACAAACCGGTAACGGTCGCAGACATTAATGGTGCTGGAGCAGCCGCTGCGTTACTTAAAGAAGCCATCAAACCTAACTTAGTTCAAACATTAGAAGGAACACCTGCGTTTATCCATGGTGGACCATTCGCTAACATTGCTCACGGATGTAACTCAATCTTAGCGACAAAATTAGCTATGACACATGCTGATTACACCATTACTGAAGCTGGATTTGGTGCTGATTTAGGTGCTGAGAAATTCCTAGACATCAAAGCTCGTCAAGCTGGGATTGAACCAGATGCTGTCGTTATCGTTGCAACTATTCGTGCGCTTAAGATGCATGGCGGCGTAGCGAAAGATGAATTAGAATCAGAAAATATCGAAGCATTACGTGCTGGTATGCCTAACTTAATTCGTCATATCCAAAACATTCAAGATGTCTTTGGGTTGAACGCTGTTGTAGCCATTAACAACTTCCCAACTGATACCGATGCAGAAGTTGAAGCTTTACGTGAAGAATGTGAAAAATTCGGCGTTAAAGTTGTCTTAGCGACACACTTCGCAGACGGTGGAGACGGTGCTACAGACTTAGCAGAAGCAGTTGTAGAAGCAACTGACAAAGAAAGCAACTTCAAATTTGCTTACGACTTAGATATGTCCATTGAAGAGAAAATCGAAGCCCTTGTAACGAAGGTTTATCGCGGTTCAGGCGTTGAATTCTCATCAAAAGCTAAAGCTAAAATCCGTAAATTTACTCGTAATGGGCATGACAATTTACCAATTTGTATGGCTAAAACTCAATATTCATTCTCTGATGATCAAAAATTAATTGGTGCACCAGAAGGATTTAAAGTGACAATTCGAGACTTAACATTATCAGCAGGTGCAGGATTCATCGTAGCACTTACTGGCGATATCATGAAAATGCCGGGATTACCAAAAGTCCCAGCAGCTAACCACATTGATATCGATGAGAAAGGTAATATTTCTGGCTTGTTCTAATATTTAATGAAAGGCTAATAGAAAAGAAATCGTTCGTTTGTTCGTTCGGTTTCTTCTTCTATTAGTGGTTTATCATGTATAATTTTCGATTATTTATTAAGGAGGACAAGAATGTCAAAGATTTTAGATGGTAAAGAAGTAGGAAAAGCGATTCGCGAACAAAACAAAAAAGAAGCTGAAAAACTCAAAGAACAAGGCATTGAACCTAAGTTAGTTGTTGTTCGTGTTGATGAAAATAAATCCTCTATTGCCTATGAAAAAAGCGCTATGAAAGTGATGGAAAAATGTGGGATTAAAGCAGAAGCTCGCACAGAGTTAGACCTGAAATCCACAGATGATTTAGTAGCTGTCATTGATGAATTAAACGCAGACGATTCTGTATCGGGTGTTATCTGTATGCAACCCTTCCCAGAAGGGATTAACCGTGCAGAAATAGCTGAACGTTTACACCCATACAAAGACGTTGATGCACTAAACCCTATTAACTTAGGCAAATTAATAAATAATGACCCTACAGCAATGGCGCCATCAACAGCGCAAGCAGTAATCGAAATTTTAGATTACTATGACTATGAATTAAAAGGTGCTGAAACTTGTGTTGTCGGATCTAGTCCGGTCGTTGGTAAACCCCTAGCAGTGATGTTATCGAACCGTGGCGCAACTGTTTCAAACACTCATGAATTTACAAAAGACAACACCGTTCACTCAACACTAGCAGATATACTTGTTTCAGCAACCGGTGCCTTAGGACTTGTTGGATCTGATTACATTAAGGAAGAGGCAGTAGTTATTGACGTTGGCTTTGGCTACAAAGACGGCAAAGCAACTGGGGATGTACGTTTTGATGAAGTAGAACCCAAAGCTTCAGCGATTACACCGGTACCAGGTGGTGTCGGATCTGTAACAACGGCTGTCTTAGCTTCCCAAGTAATTAAAGGTGCTAAACTTTTAAATGGTAAAGAATAGGTGACGACATGAAAGAATTAACAGTTACAGAATTTATCGATAAGTTAGGGTCAAACGAACCCACTCCAGGTGGCGGTGCTGCAGCAGGTGTCACAGCTGGCTTAGGTATCGGAGCAGTCTTAATGGCTTTAAAGTTTTCAACGAATAAAAAAATGTCAGATGCTGACAAAGAATTCTTACTAACGAAGATTGAAGAGTTTGAAAAGAGTAAAGAGCTCTTTAAAGAACTCATTGATAGAGATGCAACTGACTTCGGTCCATTATCAGAAGCTTATAGTATGCCAAAAACTACCGACGAAGAGAAACAAGCTCGTCAAGAAGCAATTGAAGAAGGACTTAAGATTGCAAGTCAACCACCAATCGAATTGTTGAAAGAAGTTGAAAAGATTACTGAAGATTTATACAAACTTGTTCCACTAACCAAGAAAATCATCATTTCTGATCTTGGGGTGGGGGCTCAAATGTTACGCTCAGCAGTTCACGCAAGTTCTTTGAACTTAGCTATTAATGCTGGTCAATTAAAAGAAGAAGCTGTAAAAAAAGAGTATAAAGCATTAAGCACAACGACTGTTGAACAAGTATCGATAAAACTTGATCAAGTCTATAAAGACGTTCAAGATATTCTAAATTAAAAAGAAAGGATGATTTATTAATGACAGACGTACAATTAGATGATAAAGGTCTTAAAAAAACACCGTTGTATGATTATTATGTAGAAAAAGGTCTACGAATTACTGATTTTGGAGGTTGGGGCTTACCAATCCAATTTACAAAAATCCAAGAAGAACATGAAGCGGTTCGTAACAAAGTTGGTTTATTCGATGCCTCACATATGGGTGAAATTCGTGTAACAACTAAAAATGAAAATGCATTAAAGTGGTTAAACACCATTATTACTAACGATACAGCTAAAATTAAAAAAGATGGTAAAGCACAATATACGGCCGTTACTAAAGAAGACGGCGGTATATTAGATGACTTAATTTATTACCGTGTAAATGCTGATGAAGTGATGTTAACACCTAACGCATCAAACCGTGAAAAAATTGTTGATTGGTTAAATAAACACAACGATGACCAAGTGACCATTGTTGACGAAACTTATGACTGGGGCTTAATTGCAGTTCAAGGTCCTAACGCTGAAGAATTACTTTCACGTGTGACGGATGCTGACTTAGCTTCGATTGAATACTACTCATACTCTCCAAACCATACAGTTGCTGGAGTTGAGAATGTTCAAGTTTCTCGCACTGGTTATACAGGCGAAGAAGGATTTGAGTTATATATTCCTTCAGAAGGCACTTTAACCGTTTGGAAAAAATTAGTTGAAGAAGGTAAAGATCTAGGTGTGACTGAATGTGCATTAGGTGCACGTGATACCTTACGTCTAGAAGCTGGTTTGCCATTATACGGTAACGACTTCGACGAATCAATTAATCCAATTGCGGGTGGTATTGCATTCTGTGTACCAAAAGGCAAAGAAGTTGACTACATTGGTAAAGACGCCATTGTTGAGTACCGTACAGGTGATCACGTGAAAGAAACATCACGCGGATTCAAGATTGATGGTAAGAAGATCGCCCGTCATGGTATGGACGTTAAGAATGAAGACGGCGAAGTCGTTGGTGTGGTCACATCGGCAACTAAATCTCCAACACTAGGCTTCCCATTAGGATTCATCCGCATCGACCGTCAATATAAAGCAGGCGATAAAGTTATTATCGACGTACGTGGTAAAGATGTTGAAGCTGAATTAACTAAAAAAGATTGGTTATCTCAAAAATAATTAATAGTAGTTATCGTTTAAATTAATAGACCGTGATGATAAAATAAACTTATCATATAAGAGAAGGAGTTTTTCCCATGTCAAAAGTATTTTACACAGAAAGTCATGAATGGATTGAAATTTTAGACGACAATAAAGCGCGTGTTGGTATATCAGAATACGCAGCTGAAGAATTAGGCGATATCGTTCACATTGAACTACCTGAGGTAGACGATGAGTTTGATGCGGATGAAGAATTTGGTACTGTTGAATCAGTTAAATCATTCTCAGAAGTATATCTGCCGTTCGCTGCTAAAGTTGTAGCTGTAAACGAAGATTTAGAAGATGAACCTGAGATTGTTAACGACGATGCTGAAGGTAAAGGTTGGTTTATCGAAGTTGAAACTGAAGAAGCAATCGATACTTCAGACTTATTAACAGAAGATCCAACAGACGACTAATTAATTAGTCTAAACGTTTAAGGGTTGTTCGTTATGATGAATAGCCTTTAATTAAATTGATAAATGAGTAGGGGTTTTGACTATAGTCTTTGCCCCTCTCCTTTATCAAAACCATGTTAACGCTTACGCTATATAACCGATACATTAAGACAGGAGTGAAAAATGGTGCAATTTAGATACTTGCCGAACACTGAACAAGATCGTAAAGATATGATTGAAGCCATTGGTGCTAAAGATGTTATGGATCTGTTCAATGATGTACCGAAAGAAGTATTACGCGATAAGCGTATGAAGTTACCTGAAGCCCTTTCGGAATATGAATTAGTTAAATTAACAAACAAGCTGGCTGGCAAAAATACCACAGCTTCTCAAATGCCATATTTCTTAGGAGCGGGTACATATGATCACCACGTTCCATCAGTGGTGAACCATGTAATTATGCGTCAAGAATTCCTAACTGCCTATGTTCCTTACCAACCAGAAGTTTCACAAGGTGAACTACAAGCCCTATTCGAGTGGCAAACAATGATTGCTGAACTTAC
>DATGUS010000008.1:0-2493 GCA_035301245.1 Alloiococcus sp.
ATGGATAAACTTTTACCAGAGCCTTGTGTATGCCAAATAACCCCAATTTTACGGTCTCCATCCGCACTTGAAGCTCGTTTTGCTTGTTCGACTGCTTTATTGACTGCGTAATATTGGTGATAAGCAGCAACGATTTTAAAGGTGTTCTCTCCATCTGATTGGAAGACAACAAAGTGACGTAAAATATCTAATAATACATCTTGTTTAAACATCCCACGTAATAAGGTTTCAAGTTGGGGATTTGAAGTTGGAGCAATTGTTTCTCCGTCTTCTGTACGCCACATCATGAAACGTTCTTCGTTAGAAGTAAGTGATCCTGCTCTTGCGTTTACTCCATCACTGATTACTAGGAAAGTATTGTAGTTAAACAAGGATGGAATTGCCCGTTTATAGGTTTGAATTTGACGAAATGCCTCTGTAATACCTGCTTGTTCATTCGTTGAACTCTTTAATTCAATAACGACTAATGGTAAGCCGTTCACAAAAACGACTACATCTGGACGTTTATTGTTTTGTCCCTCAATAACCGTAAATTGATTCACTGCAAGAAAATCATTATTATTCATATTTTCAAAGTCAAATAACCATAATTTTTCCGTTGCATTTCTGCCATCATCTGTACGATATTCTACATCAATACCGTCTGTCACGAACTTTTGGAAGTTGCGATTGTTTACAATTAGACTAGGCGATTCAATCATTGTGACAAGTTGAATCGCACGTTCAATCGAACTAGAAGAAGCTGACGGATTGATCTTCCGTAAAGCTTCCTCTAAACGATCATGTAAAACAACTTCTTGATAAGACTCACGCTCTGGATATTCCCCATCTACGGCAATATCTGGGCCATGAAGTGTTTCATAACCTAATTCTTCTAGCCATTCAAGGGTTGCTTGTTCAAGATCATCTTCATGAAATTGGTACATCTTCCGTCACCTCCATGTCATCTGGTATTTCAATTTCACCTGACAGTAATTTAGGTAAAAGAATGTCTCGTATATTTACTAATCTGATGTTTTCTTCAGATAATTGTTGTTGTTTTAATTGTATGCTCGAAAAGACATTATGGAATTTGTTTAATTTATTATCATCAGGTACTAGAATAGTAATATTTTCTAAATCTGGTTTTGATAGTCCAGATATAACGCTACCCGTAGCTTGCGCCTTTAATCTATTAATACTTCTTAAAACAAAATGGTATAGTAATTCTGAGTATTCTCTTTTATAAGGTCTTATAGCAGCAACACCACGTCCTAAGGCATATTCTGAATCAGAATATGTAAGATTTCCTATAGTAGCTCTGATGCATAATATTAAATCTGATTTTATTGATATTCTCTTAGGATCACTAGTATATCTTTTTGGCGCTAATGAACTGCCATTAAAATCAGCCGCTCCATTCAGTAATGGTAAGCCTTCCCCTTCTTCATTATATGTTGAGCTTTTAGGCGACAATCCCATAATGAGCTTGGAGATCTCATTGAGTTTATTTAAATTCCATCCCTCTGGTATCATCCCAAATTCACTTTCAACCATTTTTCCACCACTTGATTTGTATGGTTTTCCTTCTTCATTCGGAAATTCAAAATCAACAAACCAATGTTTGAATAAAGTTTGGGCAAGTTCTTCTAGATTAGAAATAATAGCATTATTAACATTTAATTTATCATTTAAATCATCCATAAAATCAACAACACTTTTTTGAGTTTGCAAAGTAGGCAGTGCTATTTCTAGACTAGCAATTTCCGAAAATGTAATCTGAGGAAACGTCCCCGATCTCGATTCTGCTAAGTTTTGCAAATGATTCACTATATTATTACACGTTAAATAGTAATACAAATATTTATTGTGTAATAATCTGGAATCTTTCACTCTTAAAACCATCAGCTTTGTTGATACAACATAATTTTCTGCATCGAAGTCTATAAATGCATATCTTTTATTTTTAGGTCGTATTTCACTATATAATATATCTCCTTTTTTTATACTCTTCTTAGCTTGTCCAGGTAAGCCAACAACATCTTTATATTCATCAGTTAATACTGACCCCCTTAATATATCTGAGGTATTTAGAAATATTATTTCCTCCTTCGGAAATTCATGTGTAACTGAGATTGATTCAATTAAATCACCTAATCTATATTCTTCAAACTTCATACCCAATCCCTCCAAGTGCTTCGCGGATTTGGTCTTCTAGTTTTTTTGATTCTTTAAATTGCTCAGCTAATTCTGTAGTTAAACGTTCCATTTTTTCATCAAATGGTTCACCATCGTCTTCCTCTTCTTCGAGTCCGACATAACGACCAGGTGTTAAAATATAATCATGTTCACGTACGTCTTCTAATGTTGCTACCTTACAGAATCCTGCCACATCTTCATAGCTTATATCTTTCGTTCCCCGCCAAGCATGATAGGTTGTTGCAACCTTTTGAATGTCTTCTTGTGAGAACTCCTTTAAAGTACGTGTTGCCATGTGACCTAAATTACGTGCAT
>DATGUS010000009.1:0-19742 GCA_035301245.1 Alloiococcus sp.
TTTTATCTGCAAGTATCATTTGTAACTCCTCCTTTTCTAACCAAAGTATAACCTTAGATCACGGTTGCACACTACCAAACAGGCTAATAAATTTGTCAACTGACGGTTGCAAAGGGGTATTTTGTCTAAAAAACTGTCAAAGTGAGTAAATCATTGATATTTTTTTGTTTAAACGGGCGGGAGATATTAATCAAACATTTTAAATCAAGCAATGATTAACAATTTTTTCGAAACAGTGAAATAAAATTCATTAAGATAGAAATAAGCGTTCCGATTACTAAAAAAATACTAGTAGTTGGCGTGATATCCATTAAACCACTCCAAATTTGATTCGATACTCGTGTAGCAGAATCTGCGTAAAAGGCAGAAATGGTGAGAATCGTACACGAAAGTGATCCAAATTGAAACCACTGACATTCTTTAATTTGAAAAGCAAAAATTAAATTTAAAAGTGTACAGATTACAGCACCAAAAATAAACAGTATTCACATAATAAACCTCCATTGATCACTAATTATTTATATGATGTTATAAATTTCTCTTAAATACATTCAAAAATTGTATGATTCAATACAAATTACACCGCTTAGACTTATAGTAAGGTAATTAATGTGAAAATTAATTCATTTTTTAGAAAAGTAGAATATAGCTATAAAATGCTGCAGAGAAAACTTGAATAGTTTGATAAAAAAAGCTCCATAAAAAATAATTTTATGGAGCAATTTAGATCAACTAAGATCTTTATCTTTGTTTCAGATGATAATCTATTCTTTAAAACTTAAGTCCGGTCCAGCTGGAACGATACGGTTAGGGTTAATCGTATCATGACTAGTATAGTAATGTTCTTGAATATGTCTCATATTCACTGTTTCATCAATACCAGGTATGTTGTAAATACGTTTTGTATGATTCCACAGATTGTCATAGTCAGTTAAGTGTTTTAAATTACATTTAAAATGACCATAATAAACATGTTCGAAGCGCACTAAAGTTACAAATAAACGAATATCCGCTTCGGTTAATTGATTACCTACTAAATATTCTTTATCTTCTAAGTGTTTTTCAAGATTATCCAGTGTTTCAAATAAACCATTCACTTCATCCTCATACACGGCTTGTTTCGTTGCGAAACCGGCTTTATACACACCATTATTCACATGATCATAGACTTCATCATTGACGTGATCGATTTCTTCGCGAAGCTCTTCTGGGTAATAATCGCCTTCTTTTGCACCAATGTCATCAAACGCTGAGTTGAACATACGAATAATGTCAGCTGATTCATTACTTACAATCGTGTTTTGTTTTTTATCATATAAAACAGGAACGGTCACACGGCCACTGTAATTTGGATCAACGTGTGTATAAATTTGATATAGATACTCTGCGTCAATCAGTGGATCTTTAATCACATCTTTATCATCTTCGAAAGTCCAACCATTTTCGCCCATATGAGGATGGACAATCGATATAGTAATAAAATCTTCTAAGCCTTTTAGTTTACGAAACGCTAAACAACGACTTGCCCATGGACATGCGTAAGACACATATAAGTGGTAGCGATCTTTTTCCGCTTTAAATCCACCTTTACCAGTTGGACCAGCTTCGCCATCTTTTGTAATCCAGTTTCTAAATTGTGATTCAGAACGTTTGAATTTACCTCCATGTTTTTTTGTATCGTACCATTTGTCTTCCCATTTACCATCTACTAATAATCCCACCAGACCATCCTTTCTATTATTTGTTGTTATCTTCATTATAGACGATGGACTATTAAAACCCAAAACATTCGTTTTCTTAATAATAATAGCATTTTCATAAAAATATTTCGTTTATTTGTGTTAAAAGTTGTGTTTGAGTGGTAAAATGTAAATGAAATTTCGTATTTAACAGATTAGGAGTGTTATTTTGAGCCATTTAGATCAAGTGGAACAATTAGAACAAATTATTGTATTAGACTACGGAAGTCAATATAATCAATTAATTACACGTCGCATTCGTGAGATGGGGGTTTATTCAGAATTACTGTCTCATAAGACTACAGCAGAAGAATTAAAACAACGTAACGTTAAAGGGATTATTTTCTCTGGCGGACCAATGAGTGTCTTTGATGAGAAAGCATTCACTGTTGACCCTGAAATTTTTGAAATGGGTGTACCGATTTTAGGCATTTGCTATGGTATGCAACTGATGGCACATCGTCTTGGCGGAAAAGTTGAACCTTCAAGTAAACGTGAATTTGGTGGGGCTTCAATCACTATTGAAGGTCAATCAGCTAAGTTATTTGACGGCTTAGGCAGTGAACAACAGGTTTGGATGAGTCACGGTGATTTAGTTAAACAATTACCAGATGGTTTTGATGTCACTGCAACGAACAATCACTGTCCAATTGCTGCGATGGAAAATACAGCTAAGAATTTCCATGCTGTTCAATTCCACCCAGAAGTTCAGCACTCAGAACACGGTGACGACATGCTTAGAAACTTCGCTTTTGAAATTTGTGGTTGTGAAGGCAACTGGGACATGGGACAATTCATCGATATTGCTATTGAAGAAATTCGTGAGCAAGTCGGCGATAAACAAGTTTTACTTGGCTTATCCGGTGGCGTTGACTCTTCTGTAACAGGTGTTCTTCTTCATGAAGCCATTGGCGATCAATTAACTTGTATCTTTGTGGACCACGGCTTACTTCGTAAAGATGAAGGCGACCAGGTTATGGAAAGTCTTGTTGGAAAATTTGGTTTAAACATTATTCGTGTGGATGCTAAAGACCAATTCCTTTCTAAATTAGCTGGCGTATCTGACCCTGAAGAAAAACGTAAAATTATCGGCCACGAATTCATTGAAGTATTTAGCCAAGAAGCTGAAAAATTAGAGGGCATTGAATTCTTAGCACAAGGCACACTTTATACAGACATTATTGAAAGTGGTACTGAAACAGCACAAACGATTAAGTCTCACCATAATGTTGGCGGGTTACCAGAAGATTTACAGTTTAAATTAATTGAACCAATGAATACACTATTTAAAGACGAAGTCAGAGCTTTAGGTGAAGAACTAGGCATGCCGGAAGCGTTAGTTTGGCGTCAACCGTTCCCTGGCCCTGGCTTAGCAATTCGTGTTCTAGGTGAAATCACTGAAGAAAAATTAGAAGTAGTTCGTGAAAGTGATGCGATCTTACGTGAAGAGATTGCTAAAGCTGGACTTGACCGTGATATTTGGCAATACTTCACTGTTCTTCCTGGTTTCAAATCCGTTGGTGTCATGGGCGACGGCAGAACTTATGAATATACAATCGGGATCCGGGCAGTGACATCTGTTGACGGTATGACTGCTGACTGGGCACGAATTCCATTTGACGTGCTTGAAAAAATCAGCCGCCGCATTGTGAATGAATCAAAACTCATTAACCGGGTTGTGTATGACATTACAAGCAAGCCGCCTGCAACAGTAGAGTGGGAGTAATATTCTAGGTGCTCTCTATATTTAAATAAGAGAAAAATGAATTTAATCATTTGAATAATATTTAAGATGAATCTCTATTCCTGTACTACGAATTGAGTAAAAAACATAAATAAAAAAAGGCTGCGTTAAAGCGCAGCCTTTTTAAAAACCATTATTTTATTCAGCTTTATCTTATGGTTTAACTTCTCCGTGATAAAGCATATAATTTGTTGAATCGTTAGAACTCTCAATTTCAATAGGGTCTAGGGAGCTCATACCAAGTGCATCATAATAGCTAAAGTCGCAATTTGAATCTGTATGAAGAATAAAACGCTCCACACCAGCTTTAGCCATCTTCTTCTGACCAGCATTCCACAAAGTTCCACCGATATTTTGTCCGCGTTTTGAGCTGTCAACAATAAATAATTGAACTTTTCCTTGATAAGGATCTTTTAGTTGTTCGTTAAGTTTATCATTGGCTTCATGTTCCTTATTGATGGCTGTAATTAATTCTTTACTCAGTTCTTGGTCTGACTGAAAGAATTTTTGCAATTCTGGTACGATTTCTTTTTTATAGAGACGCATATGGTAAGGCTCATCTTTAATATTTCCAAGTAGCACGCCCACAACTTCACCGTCTAATTCAGCAGTTAAGCCAAATGTACTCTTGTGCAAATGTGAGTTAACATCTACAGTTATAAATGCATCTGTTACATTTGGATCTTGGTCGTGTGAATCTGCATACCATGTTTGTGTAATAAATTGGTGAACAGCCTCAAAATCAGATTCGCGATATTCTCTTATTTTTAAACTCATCATCAGATCCCTTCTAAATATTAAATCTAAGTGAATAATTAACATTATAATTATAGAGAAACATAATAGATAATTCAAATCTTGAAGCTTAACGATTTGCTTCTTATCAACGTTAAAACAAATTGAAATAACGAGAAGTATTAAACAAAGTCATAACTTTATTTATATAAACATGGTTGTCTAAGTATTCATTTTAATCATTAGTTTGATAAAATAAAAGCTACTTTTTTGAAAAGCAGCTTTAAATTAATTATTCGTTTATTTTTGAAAAACATCGTATAAGAGTTTGTAAGATTTGAGTCGTTTTTCATGGTCAGGAATCGGTGAGTAAACCATCGCTTCATCGAAACCATAAATTTTTTGTTCATCAAGTAAAATATTTTTCACTTCTTCAGGAGTCCCTTTAATGAGGACGCGATCTTGGTATTGTTTATTAATAATGGCTTGCATATGGGGTGATATGTCAATATCTTTTGCATTTTCAACACTTTTAATCTTATCAAAGCGACCTGTCACTGACTGATATCGATTCAGTTCTAAAGGTTTTGCCAAGGCATCTGCTTCTTCTTTCGTTTCTGCTACGACAATTTGATAAGTTGAAATACCATAAGGTTCTTTTAAGAAAGGACTCGGTTTAAATTGACTTTTATAGTATTTAAAAATATCATCTGGTACATTGTCAACACCAAAAAATTTAGCAAAACTATATCCGATGCCGAGTTCGCCAGCTTTCATAGCTGAGTTACCGCTAGAACCAAGTAGCCATGGTGTTGGTAAAGTTTTTAAACCTTTAGGAGATGCATCAATACGGTTATATAGTACCTCAGTTCGTTCATCATCTGAAAGGTATTGTAGAATGGTTTGTATCTTGTCGTATAGATCAGTTGGATAGAAGTCTTGTCCTTCGTTTAATGCTTTAATGGCTATATGAGAGCCACCAGGAGCACGTCCCAAACCTAAATCAACTCGGCCTGGCGCTAAAGCAGCCAGTGTCTTCATTGTTTCTGCAACTTTGAGAGGACTATAGTGCATAATCATTGTGCCACCTGTTCCGACAGATAAATTATTAGTTTTCCCAGCCATGAATGAAGCAGAAATCTCTGGAGCAGAACTGAGATGGAACTCAGAACCGTGGTGTTCAGCAAACCAAAGCCGTTCATAACCCCATTCATCTAATTTGGTAGCGAGGTCAATAGTCTGTTTAAACATTTTATCTGTGGATATTCCATCTATCAACGATATTAAGTCAAGGGCAGATAATTTCATTTGAATGCCTCCATACATTGGTTATATTGCTTTAAATAATAATCTAATTTATACCAAGTTTATCAATAGTGATTAGAAATCTCACGAAAAATGCTTATATTTATTAGTTGAATTTAATTAAGAGAAAGATTAATCGTTCGTAAAATAATAAACTGATGTTGGGTTTGATATGATTTTCTTATCAGTAGACTTTATTGATTAAAGGCGAACTGAATGAGCGAAAGAAGTATTCAACGAAACAGTTGAAGAAGATAGTCAAATTAATGTGTTATTTAATAACATGTGAAGCAGAATATAATAACAGCAAAGTAAGTTTTTTAGCTTACTTTCCTTTATTTATACTTGTTTTAGAATGTCGACAGTCCGGTAAACTCTTGTATATGATAAATAACTGTTTTCCACCATACATCTTCAGCGTGTTCTTCATAATCGGTCGTGTAAGTCCCGCCTTCATTTGTCCAAATGCGGTCATAATACTCATTTACTTTAATAAACAGCTCGCTTGAACGATCACCAGTAATAAGTAGATCTGTTTCTAAATTATAATCATCGAGATTTCGTCGTGTAAAATTAGCTGAGCCACCAATGATCGTTGCTGTATGCCCATCATCATGATAGATAAATTTCGAGTGATACTGTTCACCGTGTGTTCTGTACCAACGAATATCAATATTCTGGTACTCATTTAATTCATGAGCGACAGGCCGGTTAGGAATACCTATTTTTTCGTTACCAAAAGCATCCTGGTTAATATCTAAAATAAGCTGTACATGAACACCGCGGTCACTAGCATCTTTCATGGCTCGTATGACATCACGGTCAGATAAGTAGAACAAACCTACTTTAATTTGATCTTCTGCTTTAGCCTGATTAAGCAATTGTAAGATATGCTGTTTTATTTCAAACTCAGTTAATAGTTGTACCCCATATTGACCATCTGTTTCTTCTGTTTGTAAAGTTGGTACGGATTCATTAGATTGTGACGCTTCATTAAAAACGGCTATCTCGCTTTTTAATAGGTCTTGTAAAACAGGTCCCTCAAAAGTAAAAGCAATATTTGAATGATAACCACTACCATCATGAGGGTTCCAAGAAGCAATCATTCCTTGTTTTTCGCTCATAACTGTTTTACGGTGATTGGCTTTAAAGTTTAACATTGATAGATAAGATGGAATGTTCACTTTCGGTCCCATTGGTCTTAAAACATTTGGTAAATACTGACGGTCGCTTGATGTTAACCATTTGCCGTAAGTTCGGTAAAATCCACTATACAAAGGATTTGAATCTCGAAGGACTGATAAATCTGTTTCTAGATAAGCAATGCCTTCATCGAGCATGGTCTCGACATGTTTAGGAATATAAGTGCGGTAAAATGAATTAATTGGATCAGAAATAAAATAAATCGGCATATTCGGATTTGCTTGTTTTTTCTTCACTAAAGCTTCAGCTAAATCACTTGAGATTGATGGATAATCAGTAGATAGATCACTATGATCATAATCGTCATTGAATAAAAATAAATCAATCATCAAGAATTCTTCAGCCTCATTAATAATCGATAAAGTAGTATCGAAAATTTCTTGTTCACTTTTAACTTCATTATTTGAATCGGCAAAGGTTAGATCATATAAAAAATTTATGTTATCTATTTGATAAAGTTCACTTTTCTGGCTTGTATAATCAGGGCTGGGTTTAATCATATGATAAAAACCAACACCTAATGGAATAATCCATAATAAATGAAGTAAATATCTTTTTTTCATTTCCATCACCCCTTTTGTCTATTTTAAAATATTCGACCTTTAAAAGATAGTTGGTTTATTAAATTGACTTAAAAGTATGCATTCGCTATGATTATTTACAATGATGAAGAAGATGTTATCTTTGGAAAATAAGACAAAGAAACATTGGCTAAAGTTGTTAATTGCTTGTGGTTTTCAGGGATTGGAGGGGCATATTCAGTAACAATTATCGGATATATTTATGATTTTACTCAGTCTTATACGTTGGCTAACTGGCTAACTATTTTATTTGCAGCCATCAGTATAGTATTACTTGGACTGAGTTTTAAAAAGCTATTAAGGACTTAAGGAGACGAATCATGATATTTTTTGAATTATTACCAGGGATAGGGCTATCGTTTGTGGTAGCACTTAGCGCCATGTTTTTTGCAGCGCTTTTACCGTTTGATTTTATTAGTGCAACAGTACTAGCCATTTTTATCGGTGTTATTATTAATAATGTCGTATCATTGCCTGAAGCATTAAAACCAGGTATTCAATTTTCAGCTAAACGACTTTTGAAAGGCTTTATTATTTTACTGGGTGCATCGATGAATTTCTCTTTAATATTTGACATTGGTGGCCCAACATTACTACTGCTTGTATTTACGATTTCAACTGCCTTTTTATCAAGTTTTTTTGTTGGAAAGATGATGAATACACCGAACCGCTTGAAGACATTATTTGCGGTAGGAGGGGCTATCTGCGGAGGGAGTGCGATTACTGCAATATCTCCCGTAATTAAAGCAGAAGAGAAAGAGATAGCTTATTCTGTTTCGACAGTTTTTTTAGTTGATATGGTTCTGATTTTGGTCATTCCAATATTGGCTCGAATGCTTAACCTCTCGGACTTAGCTATGGGACTTTGGAGCGGTACGGCTATCAATGATACATCGAGTGTAGTTGCTGCGAGTTTTAGTTTTTCACAAGCCGCTGGTGAGTTTGCTACGATGGTGAAAATGACCCGAACTCTAGCGATAATTCCAGTTGTCCTTTTTTTTAGTGTCCGAAATCATAGCGGTGTGACCTCTCGAAAAATCAAATCTATTTTCCCTTGGTTTATTGCTGGTTTTGCGGCACTAGCTTTGATTAACACACTGGGCTGGATTCCAAGTGAAGTCAATGATTGGCTAAGTATAATCAGACAGTACTTGATGGTCATGGCGCTCGGTGCGATTGGGTTAAAAACGAACTTACAATCAATTAAACTACTAGGCTTAAAACCATTTATTCATTCATTAATTGTGAGTATTTGTTTAATAATTGTATCGCTATTAGTCATTAGCATAATAATATAAAAAAGGTCATCAACGACTTATTCAAGTGACTCTTTGAAATTTGATTAAAATCGAACTTCAAAGGGTCATTTTTGTGTCGCATGACCTTAATATGAGTTTTTACATTTGATCCTTTGTAAACTGGGTTGTGATATTATCTGGCTCAACATGAACATCAGTATACATGACATCAAATTCTTCATACAGTAGACGCTCGACTTCTTCGGTGACTTCGTGACTTTGATGAACCGTCATATCAGCGTCTACTAATATTGTAATATCAACGTAAGTATTCGCACCGTACATTCGAGCTTTAATTTGTGGAATAGAGTGGATTGCTTCAATTGTTTGCAGTTTATCTTTGTACTCAGCTAGTACGTTTTCATCAAAGCCATCTGACAGTGAAAATGTACATTCTCTGAAAATTTCAATACCTGTTTTAATAATAATCATCGAAATGATGATTGCCATAATTTTATCTACCCAACTTAAACCAAGTGAAGCAGTGAAGATGGCAACGGCAGTGGCTAAACTCGTCAGCCCGTCAACAAAGTTATCTTTAGCGACTGCTTTAAGGCCTTGACTTTTTGACTGATCGGCTAACTTGTGATTATATTTTGCAACGATAAACATCACACTCATTGACACAAGTGCTACAATTCCAGCAATCATACTAGGTGATTCGGTGGATTGAAGAACGAAAAAGTTTCGAGAGGTGTTCATTAACAACTGAATCCCAATGAACAACATAATAAAAGAAGTAATTAAGCTAGCAATCGGTTCCGCCTTCCAGTGTCCGTACGGGTGATTCTCATCAGCTGGTTTCTTTGCTGTTTTTAAGCCGATTAATACAGTCACGGAAGAAATAATGTCGGTAAAGTTATTAACCCCATCAGCAACTAATGAGGCTGATAAAAATAAATGACCAGAGATTAACTTAAATGAAGCAAGAAGAACATAGACTACTATACTCATCCAGGCGCCTCGTTCTGATAATGAAATTCTTTCTTCATGGTTTGTCATTGTAAAGCAATCCTCCAACTCCTATATTTGCCATATCATTATAAGTGTGCCACTCTTTTTTATCAAATAACGTTTTTTAAAAGTGTCATACTTAGTCATAAATTATGACTATGATAGAATAGTATTAATGAATAAGGAATAAGTGAAAATGACTAAGGGGTGGATGGAAATAGCTTTTGATTTTGATATAGAAAAACATATTACGGTTTTAAAAGAGGAATCGAACGGATGGCGTAAGGAATTGAATATGGTCAGTTGGAACAGTCGTGATGCAAAATTTGATATTCGTAGTTGGTCAGAAGATCACTCTAAAATGTCAAAAGGGATTACTTTAACAAAAGAAGAGGCTGAAAAGCTAGTCTTAGGCTTACAAAATGAATTGGAGGAGTTATAATGGACTATGTAACTTTAAATAATGGAAATCAAATGCCACTACTTGGTACAGGAACAAATACTTATGGGAAAGTCGATAATAATTACCAAGGTGAATTGAATAATGATTTTAGTGCGCTTGAAAGTGCGATTGAAGTAGGGTATCGTTTAATTGACACAGCGATTTCGTATCGTAATGAAGCAGGTGTCGGAAGAACTTGTGCCAATAACACTGTTCCTCGTGAAGAATTCTTTTTAACGACTAAGATTCCAATAGCTGATCAATATGTTGGTGACGCTGATGCGGTTCGTCGTACGATTGATCAAAGTTTAGAAAATTTTGAAACGGACTATTTAGATTTATATCTTATTCATCATCCATTAAAAGATAAAGAACAAGTGAAGATGGTGTGGGAAGTCTTAGAAGAGTATGTGAAAGCAGGAAAACTTAAAAATATCGGCGTGTCTAACTTTACAAAAGCAATGATCGAAGATATGAAAGATCATGCTGAAATCATGCCTGCAGTTAATCAAATTCAAATTAATATGAAAGAGAAGAATAAAGATTTAATTGAGTATTTAAAAGAAGAAAATATTACACCAATGGCTTGGGGACCAATGGGAGCTACCGATGAGCAAAAAGAAGAGCTTGATCGTATCGGTGAAAATTATGGTAAAGAATGGTCGCAAACGTTATTAAGATACCAGATTCAACAAGGAATTGTTGTTATTCCTAAATCCCATAACCCAGAAAACCAAAAGTTAAACCTAGATATTTTTAATTTTGATTTAACCAAAGAAGACTTACTTCGTATTGATGATTTATAAATGACTTTGAATATATAAAGAAGCGAGGGCAACGCTGCTAACTAGTCTGTTGCGCTCGCTTTTCCATTGATTAGGAGTAACTTAGTTCTCTGCACTGAAAGTGTCAGCTGTACTTATCAGGTAAAACCTACCGTTTATCATTTATTTTAAAGCTTCTTTTGCAAGTTGATCAGCTAATTCATTCATCTCGACACCGGTATGTGCTTTTACTTTCACAAAATCGATATCAATATGTTTTTTAAACCGATCAAAGTAGGAAACATAATCTTTTGAAGCCGGCTTATTTGCACGCCATTCTTTTCGCGCCCATTTCTCGATTCCCATGTAATCATAATAAATGGTTACGGATGGGTATTGGTGATTAATTGCCCATTTGATGGCATTTAAAGCACCAAAACATTCGCCAGCGATTTGAAAACTATCAGCATATCGTTCGTCATCGTCAGCGTTTTTCAGTGTTTCTAAAATAGTGTCATTTTCGAGTAATACAACACCATAACTATATCTTTTGTTTCTTTTATCAAAAGATCCGTCAACATAAGCTTGTAATCCGTCGTCTGAATTATTTTTACTTTGCTGGTTATCCAAGTATTGTTCGGCGTCAGCCATTGAACTGAATGATTTGTATTCGGCATTTGTGTAACCAGAGACATAATTTTTTGTTTCATCCCAAGAGGTGAAGATGCCAGTCTTTCTTCCTTGTCGAATTGCATAATATTTCTTCGCCATAAGTAACTCCTTTAATTTTTTCAGGTGTTATTATAACATATAAAATATTCTTTTAAATATGAAGTCAATGGTTTTGATGAGAATATTAAACAAAATATTGATATGTTATAATAAGAGTTGACTGTTTTTTATAGACACGAGAAAATAAGTAAAAGTAGGTGAGGCTATGTCTAAAGAAAAAATTGCTCAAAAAACAGATGAATTAATAGAACAACACATTAATTTAACAAGCGAAAAACAGATTGTACGACGAATCGATAATGATTATCTTGAAATTGATGGTGCTAAATATAAGATTATTGAAGATAATAGAGAGTCTATTGATTTAGAGGCTCTTGAAAATCGTTATACCTCCTTCTTTGAAAAATTCCACTATATTGTTGGAGATTTATCTAAGGACCAGTTGCGTTTAAAAGGTTTTTACAAAGATGATCAAAAAAATGTACCGATAGATTTAAAGATTAATACGGTTGAAGATTATTTAGCGGAGTACTGCAGTTACGGCTGTTCGTACTTCATTATCGAACGTTTAGATGATATTAAAAATTTCCAACCATACAATGATCAAGATTATTCAAATAAGAAAAATCACCGTTCAAAAAAATCACGTCGTTCAAAAAAGTCAAAACGTAGTAAACGTCAGCGGAATCATAAAGGTAAATCAAACAAAGAATCTAAGCAATCTTCGAAACCGCAGTTTAAAAAGAAAGAAAAAAAAGAACCCATTCGCTCAAACCAGAAAACAGAAAATGTAAAAACTGTAAAAGACCATAGAGGTAAAGCTAAGTTTAAAATAAAAAAAACGAAATGATGATAAACCAAAGGATGTATCAATGTGATTAAAGATTATAAAGGATATTTAATTGATTTAGATGGAACCATGTACTTAGGTTCTAAACCGATTAAAGAAGCTGGCCCATTTATTGAACGTTTAAGAGAAGCTGAAGTTCCTTTTTTATTTTTAACTAATAATTCTACTGCATCTCCTGCAGATGTTGTAACTAAGTTGAGTAAAATGGGTGTTCATGCTAAAGCAAAAGAAGTTTACACGAGTTCTTTAGCAACAGTAGACTACTTGAATTCTAAAGAAGGCAATCAAGTATATGTGATTGGTGAGTCTGGTTTAAAGCAATCCATTAAAGATGCAGGGTATGAGTGGAATGAAGAAAATCCTAATTTTGTAGTGGTTGGGTTAGACCGTTCAGTCACTTATGAAAAATTTGAAATAGCCACATTAGCTATTCAAAAAGGGGCAGAATTTATTTGTACCAATGAAGATAGGAATATTCCGACTGATAAAGGGATGTCCCCCAGTGCTGGTGCATTAGCGGCTTTCCTAGAATATTCCACTAATCAAAAAGCAAAATACATTGGCAAACCCGAGGCCATCATTATGGAAAAAGGAATTGAGAACTTAGGCTTGGAGAAAACAGAGGTAGCAATGATTGGCGATAACTACGCAACAGATATATTAGCGGGAATCAACAATGATATTGATACAGTCTTAGTGTTCAGCGGTTTAACTTCTCCCGAGCAACTCAAGTTGAAAAAGAAACAGCCCACACATAAAATTGATAGCTTGGATGATTGGTGCTAGGAGAGAAAGATGGATTTAAACAATCTGAAACATACATTCTTGCAAATCGTTCTAGTTTTATCAGTAATCACTTTTAGTATTGCTATAACAATTTTATTTGTTCCATTATTTGAAGGTCACTTAACCTATTTTAATGTTCCTGAAAAAGTAGGTATAGCTCATGAGACGATTATGGATAATTACTATGTATTGCTAGAGTACTTGCATTTCCCTTGGGTGGATAAATTAGTCATGCCAGATTTTCCAACATCTGCTAGCGGTGCCTTTCATTTCTACGAAGTAAAGGTCTTATTTTATATTAACTACATCGTATTGTTTATTACGTTACCGATTTCAATCAATTATCTTTTTAATTTGAAAAAAAACAATCAATTATATCGACTAAAAATACCTTCTTTTTTTGCTGCATGGGTGCCGGTTGGTTTGCTTGTTTTTTTAGCATTTAGTTTTGAAGACATGTTTGTGTTATTTCATAAATTATTATTTGATAATGATGCGTGGTTGTTTAATCCAGCAACTGATCCGATTATTAATGTCTTAACACAAGAATTCTTTATGCTATGCTTCATATTAGCTTTTGTTTTGATTGAAGCTCTATTTGTGACGGGATATCTTATAGGAAAGAATGATTTAAAGAAAAAACGATCGAATCAATAATTATTTGTTGGCAAAAATTAGTTTACATTGAATAAAATTTTGAATAAAAAATGCGTCGTTCGTACTTCTGCTTAAGTACTGGCGACGCGTTTTTATTTTATATCATGTTATTGCATAATTTCGGAGATGTTTGGATCAGCATGGGCAATTCGACTTGCAGCGGCAGCGGCAATTGCACCAACGATATCATCTAAGAATGTGTTTGTTTGATCTTTATGTTTGTCACTATCAAGTCTTTGAATAACTTTTGGTTTTACTTTATCTAAGTATCCAAAGTTAGTTAGTCCAATCGAACCATACACGTTAACAATTGATAAAGCTAACACTTCATCAATCCCGTATAACCCTTCATCTTCTTTAATAATAGCTGACAGGGGATGTGACACTTTACCTTGTTCAGTTAAACGGTCTAATTCAATTCCAGTAATAACAGCGTTACATACTTCACGCTTTTTTAGGACACTCTTCACATTTTCAAGGCAATGTTCCATAGATAATTTTTTTACATAATCTTTTTGTAAATCATAAACTAATTCAGCAATTTCTTCTAAAGTAACACCACGATCAAGAATTTGTTCAATGGCACTCTCGTTTAATGTTTTATCTGATTGTACTCTCATTATTAATAACCTCCATTATTTATACTATAGGAATGTATTTAATCTAAGTCCAGTTTCGTGCTTTGAATCGGTTGCGTATGTTCATCTGGATTTATTAAATGAACAGCATGATTGACTGCAGTCGGTGCTTCGCCGAATCCAACGGTAATTAATTTAATTTTACCATCATACTGAGCTATATCACCAGCTGCAAAAATACCTTCCACATTCGTTTGCATTTTTTGGTCCACTTTAATGCCTAAATGATCCAATTCAACTCCCCAGTCTTTGACATGTTCCATTGATGAAATAAAGCCAAAATTAACAATGATTGCATCCACATCTAAAGTAAATGATTCATCGCTTCTTGGTTTGCTCAACTTGATCGCATCAATAGACTTGCTATCTTCGCTGATAAATTCTGTAGGAACATAGGGAGTCATGATGTTAACGCCAGAGTTCTTTAATTGTTCAACAGAACTTTCAAGTGCCCGGAATTTATTCCGGCGATGAATTAAGTAAACTTCTTGGGCTAACCCGTCAAGTGCTAGTGCCCAGTCCACTGCTGAATCCCCTCCACCTAAAACAGCTACTTTTTTGTCTTTATATTTAGATAAGTCCTTAACAACATAATCTAAATTATGTTCCTCATACACTTTTGAATAATCAAACGGCAAACGTCTTGGTTTAAATGACCCTTGTCCGATTGTAATAATGATCGTTTTACTGTAATGGGTGTTCTTGTTTGTGGTAATCGTAAAATAATCATCTGTTTTTTCAATCATTTCAACTTTTTCATCTGTACAAATGGTTTGTTTAAAGTGTGCCATTTGCTTCTCAAGTTCGACTGTCAGCTCAGCACCGTTAATGCTTGGATAGCCAGCAATATCATAGATGTTCTTTTCTGGATATAAAATATTTGGCTGACCTCCTAAGACAGGGAGCGATTCAATGATTTTTGTATCAACTTGTCTAAGCCCAGCATAAAAGGCAGCAAACATGCCAACTGGACCGCCACCGATAATTGTAATGTCAGTAATATGTTTCTGATCGTTCACATTGGTCCTCCTTCATTAAAAATAAAATAAATAATAAATTGAAAGAGCAATAATAATACCGGAAATAATACCAAAGAAAACTTCAATTGGTTTGTGACCCAGCATCTCTCTTGATTTTCTTTCTATTATAGGAATCTCTTTAACCCCTTCATAGGAGAGGTTAATAAAGCTTTTTCTCAGTGATTTAAAATCTTCAACGAGTTTATTAATCAAAATACTATGTTCGCCACTTTGTCTACGGACGCCCATTGAGTCAAAAATAACAATCACCCCAAATGTCATGGCGATTGCTGTTAATGGTGAATGCCATCCTTGTTCAATAATGATAGCAGTAACTAATCCAGTCACACCAGCTGAATGTGAACTGGGCATGCCACCAGTTGAAATAATTAAACTAATCGGTGCTGGTCTCTTTAATAAAAAAGCAATAGGGACTTTAATAACTTGTGAAATAAATATGGCTAACATTGAAGCCATTAACGGATAATTCTGGAACATGCTTTTCACTTCCTTTTTAAAACTAGCTTTTATTTTATCATGTCTATACTTTTGTCACATCTTTTATTATAATATTTTTTAGCACGATGTCTAAATAGATGAATTAAATGGCTATTTTATGTAAGATAAGAATTGAAATAAACAATATTAAAGATAGGATGTTAAATAAATGACAACATACCCACAGCTTAATTTAGAAAATGAAAACACAGTTGAAGCAGTGATTAAGACTAATAAAGGAGATATTACGGTACAATTATTTGAATCCCGTGCTCCAAAGACAGTGAAAAATTTTATTGAGTTATCACAGAAAGGCTATTATGATGGTGTGATTTTTCACCGTGTAATTCCTAACTTTATGATTCAAGGTGGTGACCCGACTGGAAGCGGTATGGGTGGCGAAAGTATTTATGGCGAAAAGTTCGAAGATGAATTTTCAGTAGAACTATTCAACTTGCGCGGTGCATTATCTATGGCTAATGCTGGTCCTAACACTAATGGGAGTCAATTCTTTATTGTTACCATGAATGACGTTCCAGCAAATATGTTAAGTCAACTTGAAGGTGCTGGATTCCCAGAAGAAATTATTAAAGCTTATGAAGCTCAAGGTGGAACACCTTGGTTAGATCAGAAACATACTGTATTTGGTCACGTATCTTCAGGATTAGAAGTGGCGGATGCTATCGAAAAAGTAGAACGTAACGCAATGGATAAACCGTTAGAAGACGTTGTCATCGAAACAATTGAAATTAAATAAAAAACGATAAGCTATCCTTAATGACTCTATGGACTGATTTCTAATCATTAATGATAGACCTAGCATGTCTCATCAGTATTTACTTAGTAAATAATATGATTTAAGACATGCTTTTTTTACTAAAACGTTTACTATTAATCAGAGCGTTCAAAATAAATATAAAACATGTTATACTTTTCAAGTGAAGAATATCCAAACCACTAGGTGAGGTGAATTGATGACTTATAAAATAGGAGATAAAGTAGAAGGAGTAATCACAGGCATACAACCTTATGGCGCTTTTGTTCAACTTGATGAAAAAACCCAAGGGCTTATTCATATTTCTGAATTAAAACATGCTTATGTAAAAGACATCAATGCTATTGTTAATGTCGGTGATAAAGTAGAAGTAGCTATTTTAGATATCGATGAGTACAGTAAAAAAATTAGTCTATCAATGCGTTCACTTCAAGAAAGTAAGCACCACCCTTTTTCAAATTGGAAAAAAATCCCAAGATACGGCAAGAAAACTGGTTTTGGCTTTAAATCTATAGAGGAGAAGATGGACGACTGGATTGAACAAGCGTTGAAAGAGATTAAAGAACAAAATGTTGATTAAAAACTCTAGGAGATGAGAGGAAAAGATATGGACCTAATAGCAGGAACTATCTTAGTTGAAGACAGTGAGCGACAGATAAAGTTTTTAGTTAATCAGACGAATAAACTTTTTGTGACAAGTTATCTGTTGGATGATAAGACAGCGCTAGCGACAATTCTTGAAAAATTAAGGTCATTAGTCAATTTTGATATTGACCATCTAGAATTAGTTGAACTAACCAATTCAGTTTATAAAGGTAAAGATATTCCTCTATATGTATTCTCATATAATGGGGAAGATGACCTACGCTTAAAAAACATCGCCGACGAAACAGATATATATGGTTGGTTGAATTATAAAGATTTGAAGAAGACTTTTGAACAAGTAACGATTCAAGGTGTACCAAACTTTAAACATTAAATACAATAATTAATAAAAGAAGGGAAATGAGTTATGAGCCACATCAAATTTAACTATGCAAATGTTGTAGATCAATTTATCGCTAAAGAAGAATTGGATAATATTCAAAGTCAAATTACCGCAGCAGATAATGATCTCCGCTCAAAAACAGGAGCAGGTAATGATTTTTTAGGTTGGGTTGATCTACCAACTAACTACGATAAAGAAGAATTCCAAAGAATTAAAGATGCAGCAGAAAAAATTAAATCGAATTCAGAGGTATTGGTTGTCATTGGTATTGGCGGATCTTATCTTGGTGCAAAAGCTGCCATTGACTTTCTAAATCACACATTCTATAACGAACTGTCTAAGGAAAATCGTGAAACACCACAAATTCTCTTTGCGGGTAACAGTATTAGCTCAACCTACATTAGAGATTTAATTGAATTAATTGATGACCGTGATTTTTCAGTAAATATTATTTCTAAATCAGGAACAACAACAGAACCAGCAATATCATTTAGAATTTTTAAAGATTTATTAATAAAAAAATATGGCGAAGATGGTGCGAAAGAGCGTATCTTTGCAACAACTGATAAAGAAAAAGGTGCGTTAAAAACAGTAGCAGATGAAGAAGGCTACGAAACATTCGTTATTCCTGATGATGTTGGTGGACGATTCTCTGTCTTAACTGCGGTAGGTTTATTACCGATTGCAGTAAGTGGAGCTGATATTGATCAATTGATGGCAGGAGCTAGAGCAGCCTCAGAAGATTATCGAGATGATTCATTAGAAAATAATGAAGCTTATCAATATGCAGCATTAAGAAATATTTTATATCGTAAAGGCAAAGTGACTGAATTGCTCATTAACTACGAGCCGACTTTACAGTACTTCTCTGAATGGTGGAAACAATTATTTGGTGAATCAGAAGGTAAAGATCAAAAAGGTATCTACCCATCAAGTGCGAACTTCTCTACTGACTTACACTCATTAGGTCAGTATATCCAAGAAGGACGTCGTAACTTATTCGAGACAGTTATTAAAATCGATGAACCAACCAAGTCTATTCAAATTCCAAGTGAAGAGGAAGATTTAGATGGTTTAGGTTACCTAGAAGGAAAAGAAGTAGACTTTGTTAATACCAAAGCATTTGAAGGAACATTACTTGCGCATACAGACGGTGATGTGCCGAACTTTGTCATTAATATTCCAGATCAATCTGAGTATACTTTAGGTTATTTATTCTATTTCTTTGAAATTGCAGTAGCTATTTCAGGTTATTTAAATGCTGTTAATCCATTTGACCAACCAGGTGTAGAAGCATACAAGAAAAATATGTTTGCACTGCTAGGTAAACCAGGATTTGAAGATCTTGCTAAAGAATTAAATGAACGTCTATAGTAAGTAATTTTATAATAGGCAGAAGAAACTCCTTTAAGCTAAGTTAGTAGAACTTGCTTAAAGGAGTCTTTCTATGTATCCATTACAGGTGATAATTTAGTGGTGAAAGTCTACAGAAGTTTAACATTAGGAGAGTTAGTTGACGGCAAGGATGATTGTTGTGAGGTAGAGATTGAAAGAAGTTAGATATGGTGGAAAAAGCGTAATATTACACTTTTTTACAATTGTAAAAAATAAAATAATTTTTTAAAAAATATTGTTGACAGAAATTTAAGGAAGTGATACTATAGTTCTTGTCGCTTGATAAAACATTTGAGAGCGAAAAAATAGTATAGTAAAAATAAGATTGACAAATCATAAAATATTATTTAGAATATTAAATACATGTTAATAGTGTTACACATTGTTTTCAAAAGAAAATTAAAATTAACTGTTGACATCATATAGAATCTTATGATACTATAAAAAATGTCGCTGATAAAGGCGATGGAATAGATCTTTGAAAACTGAACAAACAATTACAACCAAGATGTGCAAGGGTCTTCGATTCTTTTGAATCGAGACAATTCAAGCATTTTTTAAATAAGTTTTTTCAAAAAAACTTATGGACAACATTATTGAGCAATCAAACGAATCAAGCCGGTGTAGGCTTGACTCATT
>DATGUS010000010.1:0-31203 GCA_035301245.1 Alloiococcus sp.
CAAATAATAGGTGATGATTAATATGAGAGACTCTAAAAAATACAAACAAAATATTATCTCCATTGTTGAAAGTGTCTACGAAAACTTAACACCGACTGAAAAACGTGTAGCTGATTACTTTATTAATTTTAAAAAGGTGAATGACCTATCAGCTAAGGAGGTAGCTGAGCAGATTCATGTTTCGGAATCAAGTTTATCTCGTTTTGCTCAAAAATGTGGCTTTTCAGGCTATCGTGAATTTTCATTTCGTTATAAAGAAACATTAAGTCACAAAGAAGTTGATGAAAAGAATACGGAACTTACGACATTAGTCATCGATACTTATCAGGATTTGCTCTCGAAGTCATTTAGTATGGTTGATTTGGATAAGATCAAACGAATTTGTGATGAGATTAGAAAAGCATCTGTGATTTATACTTATGGTGTTGGTAACTCATCCAACTGTGCTGATGAATTTAAGCTACGTTTTATGCGTTTTGGCTTTAAAATTATTTCTGAATCTAATCACCATACGATGCGTATTCAAGCCTCATCGATGGGAGAAACGGATCTCGTTATCGGTATATCGATTAGTGGAAAAACAAGAGAAGTGATTGAGTCACTTAAAACTGCTAAAAAAAATAATGCTCGAACCATATTGATTACCTCAAATGATCAAGCGAACTTTCAAAATTTTTGTGATGAAGTCTTTTTAGTCGCCATTAAAAAGAACTTAGATGAGGGTCGGTTTATCTCACCACAATTTCCGGTTCTTGTAATGTTAGATTTATTGTTCGCCCATTTCTTGAATTATTCTGAACATAACACCGGATTGTATACTAAAACCATCTCCGAATTTAAGAAAAGTCAAATTGACTATATAGACTAAAAATATTTGAATATCTAGCAGGTGTAAAACTTGCTAGTTTTTTTGTTTAACCCATTTTAAAATGATTATATATTTTTTTAGCAAACTTCTGTACATCACTGTCCGGATTAAATGAAAATATTTTGAAAATTAGAGAAATAGCTCATAGACCTTTTGGTTATTCCAAAATTACGGTAAACTATATAAGACCATAAGAAAATATATGAAGGAGATTCTCGAAATGAAAAATAATCGTTCCCCGCAACGAATTGATTACGGTATTATTTTTCCAGTTCTTACGTTATGTATCATTGGAGTCATCACGTTGTATGCCACAACGGTTTTAATGCAAGGTGAGGGAATAGGTGTAACGATTCGCCAAGTAGGCTGGTGCATAATTGGAGGTGGAGCTGCAGCATTGATGTTACTGCTGGATTCGCAGAAATTATGGAAATTAACCCCTTACCTCTATGGTGCTGCTATTTTTATACTTATCTTTACCCTATTATTTTACGACCGACAACTAGCTGCTAGTGCAGGTGCTAGAAGATGGATTACTATCCCGATTGTTGGGGCAACATTTCAAACGACGGAATTCGTTAAGATTCCATTTATTTTGATGCTCGCTAAAACGGTAACGGAACACAATGACAAGTTTGAAAATCGTACGAATAAAACAGACTTTATGCTCCTAGGTAAGATTGGGCTTTTTACAGCGATTCCTTTTACTTTAGTATTGATGCAGCCTGACTTAGGAACAGCACTAGCCTTTGCTTCGATAGCCATTAGTGTTATTTTGCTATCTGGAATACGCTGGCGTATTCTGCTACCAATATTTATTATTGGTGCTGGACTAGCGATTGGGTTTATTCTATTGATTGTTTATAACCGAGAATTTTTATCAGAAGTTTTTGGACTGCATGATTATCAATTTAGACGTGTTGATACATGGCTAAATCCACATAAGAATATGAGTTCTTCCAGTTACCAAATTACACAGGCCTTTAAAGCAATTGGCTCAGGAGGTATTTCTGGTAAAGGATTTGGGATTACAGAAGTGTATGTGCCTGTCCGTGAATCAGACATGATTATTGCCTCGATTGCCGAAATGTTTGGCTTTATTGGAACATCATTTATCGTTTTTATTTACTTTTTACTTATTTATAATATGGTTAAAGTGGTTTATGAAACGCGTAACGAGTTTTATGCTTACATCGCTACCGGGATTGTCATGATGATTGTCTTTCATATTTTTGAAAATATAGGTATGAATATTGGCTTAATGCCTCTGACAGGGATTCCGCTCCCGTTTATTTCACAAGGTGGTTCCGCCTTGGTCGGGAATATGCTCGGTGTTGGGCTGATTATGTCGATGCGTTTCCATCATAAATCGTATTACTATTCAGGAGACTTGAAACGTCGTTACCGATTAAAGCACAAAAATCGTTAAAGATGCTAAATTAAAGGAAGAGTTAGATGATTAAAGAACTAAAATATCGCTTCAGTTTAATGGATAAATGGCTCCTCGTTACTTATTTAATCATGTTGATGACTAGTATCATCATGGTTTATAGTGCGAGTAGTTACACTGCGCTCCAAGACTTTGGCGATGCAAAGCACTATTTTATAAGACAGTCAATCTATGCTGGACTAAGTGTCGTCTTAATGTTTACGACGTCATTTATGTCCATACGAGTTTTTAAAAGTACAAAAACAATGGTATTTGTGGTGATTATTACTTCGATTATGTTAGCAGCTGTTTTTTTAGGTAGAGAAATAAACGGAGCGAAGCGCTGGATTCATTTACCGTTCCTTACCATTCAACCAGGAGAAATCGCTAAAGTGGTTGTGGTTTGGTACATGGCTTACATGTTGGAAAAAAAAGAAACAGCTAAATTAGAAGATTTTCTTCAATCACTAAAATACCCCTTGATGGTGATTGCTGCCATGCTGATTGGTATATTTCTTCAGCCTGATACGGGAACAACAGTCATTATTATAGTCGTTACCGCGATGATGATTTTTGCGAGCGGTATTCCTTTTTGGATTGGTGCGGGATTCTCGGCTTTTGGTGCGATATTGGTTTTTGGGGGAATGGCACTTATTCGTCGCTTCGGAGAAAACCTGCCATTTATTTCCGGATACCGTTATGAACGGTTCTTGGCTTTTTGGGATCCATTTGCCTTATCCGATTCTCATGGGCTTCAATTGGTTAACTCCTATTACGCTTTGAGTCGCGGTGGGGTATTTGGTGTCGGTCTAGGTAATAGTGTCCAAAAAACTGGTTATTTACCGTTCCCCTATACCGATTTTATTTTAGCAATCGTCGGTGAAGAATTAGGCTTAATTCGTCTAGTGTTTATTTTACTGGTATTTTTAACCCTTATTCTTCGAGTTTTTACTATAGGTATTCGTTCTAAAGATTCATTTCGAATGCTCTTTTGCTATGGCATCGGTGTTTTATTGGTGATTCAATCGCTCTTTAATATCGGCGGGGTTGTTGGGGTTCTTCCAATCACTGGTCTGACCTTCCCATTCTTAAGTTATGGCGGCTCAAGTCTCCTTATTATGTCTTTTGCTGTAGGTCTAGTGTTAAATATTTCGATTCATAATAAAAGAGATAAGTTAAGAGCTAAAAAAAGCAATTAATTTTAGGAGGCGTTTTTGTAAATGAGATTTTATATTAAACAAAAGTTCTTGTCACTTAATGAGAAATTTTATATTTATGATTGTGATGAGAAACCTCATTATTATGTAGAGGGTAAGTTGTTTAGTCTTCCTAAACGCTTCACGTTTCAAGATGTGAATGGCAAGGTAATATATAAGATAAAACAAGAAGTTTGGTCGCTACTTCCTAAATTTAAGATTTTTAAAGATGATGAACTAATCACTGTTGTCAGTCGTAAGATGACTTTCTTTTCTCCAAAGTATGAAATCAGTTACCTAGATTGGACGGTGCAAGGGAATATTACTGCCCATGAATATGAAATTCACGCTGGAAATTTTAAAATAGCTGATGTTACAAAAAAATATTTCAGCCTCGGAGACACATACGAAATTAATATCCATGAGGAAGAATATGCCGAGCTAATTTTAGTGTTAGTGATTGTCATCGATGAGAATATAAGTATGGATGCCCAGTCTAGTTAAAATAGTCGAATACAATAAGTTAAAGATCACTTTGGACAGCTGTCTCAAAGTGGTCTTTTTTAAATGAGCGTTATAATATTATTGAAAACCTGTAATATTAGACATTTTCTATTGTAAACATTTATTATATTTGATACGATAGCGTAGGTGAAAAAATCCTGACAGCGTTTGGGGATGTACACTACATAGAATCTTCTAACGATTGTAAGGCGCATTGATCCCAATGGTCTTATTTTTTTATGCAAAATTCGCCCTAAGGAAGTAAAAAAGAAAAGGATGATGAATTGTGGCAATTAATAGAAGAGAACTGATTTTGGATATTCATGACAAACCCTCATTTAGTAAAGGGTTATTTTTGAGTTTCCAACATATATTCGCAATGTTTGGAGCAACGATATTGGTACCTTTAATTTTAGGTCTTCCTGTATCTGTTGCTCTTTTTGCTAGTGGGATTGGGACGATTATTTACCAAATCATCACTAAATCTAGTGTACCTGTGTACCTAGGGTCATCATTTGCCTATATCGCAGCGATGCAAATAGCCATTGACCAAATGGGCGGAGACATTAGTGCATCACAAACAGGTATTATGCTAACGGGGTTAGGTTATATACTGATCGCAGGGTTAATTAAAGTTTTTGGTACAAAATGGTTAAACCGATTAATGCCGCCGATTGTAATTGGACCAATGATCATGGTGATTGGTTTAGGCTTATCTGCAACTGCTATTGAAAATGCTGGCTTTGTTCCTGAAGGGAATTGGCGTGAGATTGTCGTTGCCTTAGTGACATTCTTAATTACTGCCTTCGTTAATACTAAAGCAAAAGGATTCTTAAAAATCATTCCATTTTTAGTGGGCGTGATTGGTGGATATATTACAGCAGCCGTATTAGGGATTGTAGACTTCACACCAGTATTGGAAGCAAACTGGTTCTCGGTTCCTGATTTCTATTTACCGTTTGAAACAAGTTTCTTTAACAGCTTTAATTTATACTTTGGACCTGAAACATGGGCGATGGTTCCTTTAATTTTAGTAACGGCAGCTGAACACATCGGGGATCATACCGTTCTTTCTGAAATTGTGGGTAAAGACTTTTTAAATAAACCAGGGCTAACACGGACATTAATGGGTGACGGGATTGCAACAGCAACTTCAGCCTTGTTTGGTGGACCGGCTAATACAACTTACGGGGAAAACGTTGGTGTTATCGGAATGACTCGGGTTGCCTCCGTATCCGTTGTCCGAAATGCTGCTATCTTGTCAATGCTGATTAGTTTTTTAGGAAAATTTACAGCACTTATTTCTACCATACCGAATGCGGTGCTTGGAGGCATGTCTATTCTTTTATACGGTGTCATCGCAAGTAGTGGTCTTAAGGTAATGATTGAAGATAAAATAGATTTTAATGAGTCACGCAACTTAGTGATTGCGAGTGCGATGCTAGTTATCGGACTTGGTGGGGCAGTGCTAGACTTCTCTGGAATGATTACTTTATCAGGCACCGTTCTCAGCGCGATCGTTGGGATGACTTTAAACTTAATTCTTCCAGAAGAAGCAGAATATCGTGGAGATGAATTTAACCAATAATTCGATAAACGATTTTGTTTTATTGATAAGCGCAATGTTAAAGAAAGTTAGGTCTTGTTAATCTCAGATTAGCAAGGCCTTTTTGTATCGAATGTATATAAGATTTGATGTGTCATTAAAGCTTGACATAATATCTATCTATATGTATAATTGTATAGCACATTAGATGTATGGAAATAGAAGTCTTTACGAAATATTGTCCGTAAAGGTTTTGTTGAATAAGCAAAAGTACCTCGAAAAGTATAATGTTACGCTTGGTTCTTTTGTCTTTTTTTGTGCCTAAAATCGCTGAAAACAACAAATTGTTATCAAAAAGAAATATTTGTAACATAATTGTAATATTAGCTCTTTTAGTCGTTTCTATACATAAATAATTATGAGAGGTGAACAGGTTGGTCGGAAAAAAAGTTAATTTCGGTAAGCACCGCATCCGTAGAAGTTATTCACGTATTAACGAAGTTCTTGAACTACCAAACTTAATAGAGATTCAAACCAATTCATATGACTGGTTTTTAAATGAAGGATTGAAAGAGATGTTCGGAGATATATCTCCGATTGATGATTTCTCAGGAAACCTTTCTTTAGAATTTGTTGATTATGAATTTAGTGAAGCAAAATATACTGTCAAAGAGGCACGTGAACATGATGCTGATTATTCTGCACCATTATTTGTTAAGTTACGTTTAATTAACAAAGAAACGGGTGAAGTGAAGGAACAAAAAGTATTCTTCGGAGACTTCCCATTAATGACTGAGCAGGGAACGTTCATCATTAACGGTGCGGAACGTGTTATTGTATCTCAACTTGTTCGTTCGCCAGGCGTTTACTTTAGTCCTAAGATCGAAAAGAATGGACGTGAAGGTTTCAGCACTGTTTTAATTCCAAACCGTGGCGCTTGGTTAGAGTACGAAACAGATACAAAAGGTTTATCCAATGTTCGTATTGACCGTACTCGTAAGATTCCAATTACTGTTCTACTTAGAGCATTAGGTATTGGATCAGATGATGAAATTATTGATTTATTAGGATTAAACGAAAGCTTAGAAGCAACCTTAGAGAAAGATGTTCACAAATCAACATCAGATTCACGAGTTGCTGAAGCACTAAAAGATATTTATGAGCGTCTACGTCCAGGTGAACCCAAAACAGCAGAATCATCTCGTAGCTTATTAAATACCCGCTTTTTTGATCCGAAACGTTACGACTTAGCTTATGTTGGTCGTTACAAAATGAATAAAAAATTAGATCTTAAAAACCGTTTAATGGGCACTGTGTTAGCAGAAACATTAGTAGACCCTGAAACTGGTGAAGTACTAGCTAAAGAAGGTACAGAAGTGACACGTTCAGTCATGGACGAGATTGGGCCATACTTAGATAATGGTCTGAACTATGTGACACTTGAACCTTCTGATGAAGCAGTGGTTACAGATCCAATTCAATTACAAATAGTTAAAGTATATTCTAAAGAAGACTCTGACCGTGTTGTAAATGTTATCAGTAATGGACACCCAGACTCAGATGCTAAATGGATTACACCGGCAGATATGATTGCTTCAATGGGCTACTTCTTTAACTTACAAGAAGGTATTGGCGATATCGACGACATTGACCACTTAGGTAACCGTCGTATTCGTTCAGTTGGTGAATTATTACAAAACCAATTCAGAATTGGTCTCTCACGTATGGAGCGTGTAGTTCGTGAACGTATGTCAATTCAAGACGTGTCAAGCACGACACCACAACAGTTAATTAACATTAGACCAGTTGTCGCTTCATTGAAAGAATTCTTTGGTTCATCTCAATTGTCACAGTTCATGGATCAGACGAATCCTCTTGGTGAGTTAACTCACAAACGTCGTCTATCTGCCCTTGGACCTGGTGGATTGACTCGTGACCGTGCAGGGATGGAAGTCCGTGACGTTCACTACTCACACTACGGTCGTATGTGTCCAATTGAAACACCAGAGGGACCAAACATTGGTTTAATTAACAGTTTATCAACATACGCAAAAATTAATAAATTCGGTTTTATCGAAACACCTTATCGTAAAGTTGACCGTGAAAAGGGTCGTGTCACAGATGAGATTGTTTATTTAACAGCCGACGAAGAAGACTTATACGTTGTTGCACAAGCGAACGCGAAGTTAGATGATGAAGGTCACTTTATTGATGACTATGTTCTAGCTCGTACACGTGACGTCAACGAAGAAGTGAGCGTTTCTCAAGTAGACTTTATGGACGTTTCACCAAAACAAGTTGTGTCAGTAGCGACAGCAAGTATCCCATTCTTAGAAAATGATGACTCAAACCGTGCCTTAATGGGAGCTAACATGCAGCGTCAAGCGGTACCTTTAATGGAACCAAAATCTCCATTAGTAGGAACAGGTATTGAACATATCGCAGCAAGAGATTCTGGAGCAGCAGTTATTGCAAAAGAATCTGGTGTTGTTGAATATGTTGATGCGAAACAAATTCGCGTACGTCAAGAAGACGGTACATTAGATAAGTATTCATTAGCAAAATATCAACGCTCAAACTCAGGTACTTCTTATAACCAAAGACCAATTGTTAAACATGGTGAAGAAATTGAAAAAGGTGATATTTTAGCAGATGGTCCATCAATGGAGAAAGGTGAAATGGCTCTTGGTAAGAACCCATTAATTGCTTTCACAACCTTTGATGGTTACAATTTTGAGGACGCGATCATTATGAGTGAGCGCTTAGTGAAGGATGACGTTTATACATCCATTCACATCGAAGAATATGAATCTGAAGCTCGAGATACAAAGCTTGGACCTGAAGAAATTACTCGCGAAATTCCTAACGTCGGTGAACAAGCGCTGAAAAACTTAGATGAACGTGGTATTATCCGTGTTGGTGCGGAAGTTCGTGATGGCGATATCTTAGTTGGTAAAGTAACGCCAAAAGGTGTCAGCGAATTATCAGCAGAAGAGAAATTATTACATGCTATCTTCGGTGAAAAAGCACGTGAAGTTCGCGATACGTCATTACGTGTACCACACGGTAGTGGCGGTATCGTTCACGATGTTCAGATTTTTACTCGTGAAGCAGGCGATGAATTATCACCAGGTGTTAACTACCTTGTTCGAGTATTTATCGTTCAAAAACGTAAGATTGACGTCGGAGATAAAATGGCTGGTCGTCACGGTAACAAAGGTGTTGTATCACTAATCTTGCCTGAAGAAGATATGCCGTTTATGCCAGATGGTACGCCAGTAGATATTATGCTTAACCCACTTGGTGTTCCTTCACGTATGAACATCGGTCAAGTAATTGAACTTCATATGGGAATGGCAGCTAGAAACTTAGGCGAACACTTCGCAACACCAGTCTTTGATGGAGCGACAGAAGAAGATGTCTGGGCAACTATCAAAGAGGCAGGCATGGATGACGATGCGAAGACTGTTTTATATGACGGACGTACCGGTGAACCGTTTGATAATAAAGTTTCAGTCGGTGTTATGTACTTTATTAAACTTGTACACATGGTTGACGATAAGTTACACGCTCGTTCAACTGGTCCATACTCATTAGTAACGCAACAACCATTAGGTGGTAAAGCACAATTCGGTGGTCAGCGTTTCGGTGAGATGGAGGTCTGGGCGCTAGAAGCTTATGGTGCTGCATACACATTACAAGAAATCTTAACGTACAAATCCGATGACGTTGTTGGTCGTGTTAATACGTATGAAGCGATTGTAAAAGGTAAGCCGATTCCAAAACCAGGTGTACCTGAATCATTCCGTGTATTAGTAAAAGAATTACAATCTTTAGGTTTAGATCTAAAAGTTCTAGACAAAGAGAAGAACGAGATTGACCTACTAGACTCAGAATCAAATGATGACGAACCAATTGTTGACTCTTTAGAAGAGATGAAAAAAGAGCAAGAAGAAAAACGTCGTCTTGAGCAAGAAGGGTCAGAAAAATAAACTTAAAAACGATGAAAAGCGATTTTTAAAACGATGAATAGGTGAAAAGCGGTGTAAGTAAGCTGCTTTTCTTCCTATTATGAGCATTAGGGCAGCTCAAATTAACTTTAAAGGGAGGTTTGCCCCCTTGGTAGATGTAAATAATTTTGATAGTATTCAGATTGGTTTAGCTTCGCCTGAGAAAATCCGTAGTTGGTCATATGGTGAAGTTACCAAGCCTGAAACCATTAACTATCGTACATTAAAACCCGAAAGAGATGGTTTGTTCTGTGAACGAATCTTCGGTCCAACAAAAGACTATGAATGTTCGTGTGGTAAGTACAAGCGCGTTCACTACAAAGGTATTGTTTGTGATCGTTGTGGCGTTGAAGTTACAAAATCTAGCGTCAGACGTGAACGTATGGGTCACTTAGAGTTAGCAGCTCCAGTAACTCATATTTGGTACTTCAAAGGTATTCCAAGTCGTATGGGATTAATCTTAGATATGAGCCCACGTTCATTAGAAGAAATCATTTACTTTGCGTCATATGTCGTTATCGAGTCTGGTGATACACCACTTGAAGAGAAACAATTATTAACTGAACGTGAATACCGCGAGTATCGTGCAAAATACGGTACAGATTTCCAAGCTGAAATTGGTGCAGAAGCGATCCGCACATTATTAAAAAATGTTGACTTAGAACAAGAAGTAGAAGATCTTAAAGAACTGTTACAAACAGCAACAGGTCAAAAACGTACGCGAGCAATTCGACGTTTAGATATCATTGATTCATTCCGCGCTTCAACGAACAAGCCTGAATGGATGGTCTTAGATGCTGTTCCAGTTATTCCGCCAGAGTTAAGACCAATGGTACAACTAGAAGGTGGACGCTTTGCGACAAGTGACTTAAACGATTTGTACCGCCGAGTAATTAACCGTAACAACCGTCTTAAACGACTAATTGAATTAAACGCACCGCACATTATCGTTCAAAACGAGAAACGTATGCTACAAGAAGCAGTAGATGCATTAGTGGATAACGGTCGTCGAGGTCGTGCTGTTTCAGGGCCAGGTAATCGTCCGCTTAAATCACTATCACACATGTTGAAAGGTAAACAAGGACGTTTCCGTCAGAACTTATTAGGTAAACGTGTTGACTATTCAGGTCGTTCAGTAATTGTTGTAGGTCCTACACTAAAAATGTATCAGTGTGGTCTACCAAAAGAGATGGCCATTGAATTGTTTAAACCATTTGTAATGCGTGAACTTGTTGAACGTGAAATTGCAAATAACATTAAAAATGCTAAACGCTTAGTCGAACGTATGGAAGACGAAGTATGGCCAGTTCTTGAAGAAGTTATTCGTGAACACCCAGTGCTTCTTAACCGAGCACCAACCTTACACCGTTTAGGTATCCAAGCGTTTGAACCAGTATTAGTAAACGGTAAAGCGATTCGTCTACACCCATTGGTATGTGAGGCTTATAACGCCGACTTCGATGGAGACCAAATGGCTGTGCACGTCCCACTAAGTGATGAAGCTCAAGCAGAAGCACGCATCTTAATGCTTGGTGCACAGAACATCTTGAACCCTAAAGATGGTAAACCAGTTGTGACACCTTCTCAGGATATGGTGTTAGGTAACTACTACTTAACAATGGAAGAAGAAGGTAAAATTGGTGAAGGCACTATCTTCTCTAGCACGAATGAAGCTGTACAAGCATACCAATCAGGCTATGTACACTTACACACTCGTGTAGCAATCAGAGCCGTTGACTTACCGTCTAAACCATTTACAGATTGGCAAAAAGATAAATTCTTAATTACAACAGTTGGAAAATTAATCTTTAATGAAATCATGCCTGACGAGTTCCCTTACCTAAATGAACCGTCTAAAGCTAACCTTGAAAAACAAACACCAGATAAATATTTTGTTGAACAAGGAACTAACTTGAAGGAATATATTAAAGACTTACCAACCGTTAGCCCATTCAAGAAAAAAGACTTAGGTAATATTATCGCTGAAGTATTCAAGAACTACCAAGTGACTGAAACTTCAAAAATGTTAGATAAGATGAAGAACTTAGGTTACAAATACTCAACACGTTCAGGAATCACCGTTGGTATCGCAGATATCTCAGTTCTTGAAAACAAACCAGAAATTCTTGAAGCGGCACATGATAAAGTTGATAAGATCAACGCAACACACCGACGTGGTTTAATCACAGAAGAAGAACGTTATAGTAACGTTATTGATGTATGGCAAAAAGCGAAAGATGATATTCAAGTTGATTTAATGAAATCATTAGATCCACGAAATAACATCTTTATGATGTCAGACTCTGGTGCCCGTGGTAACATTTCCAACTTTACTCAATTAGCTGGTATGCGTGGACTAATGGCTGCTCCAAGTGGTCAAATCATGGAATTACCGATTACATCAAACTTCCGTGAAGGACTATCGGTCTTAGAGATGTTTATTTCTACTCACGGTGCGCGTAAAGGTATGACGGATACGGCGCTTAAGACTGCTGATTCTGGATACTTGACTCGTCGATTAGTAGACGTTGCACAAGATGTGATTATCCGTGAAGATGACTGTGGTACAAAACGTGGTCTAGACGTTACAGCCATTAAGATTGGTAACGAAGAGATTGAATCACTTGAAGACCGTATCTTAGGTCGTTACGCTCGTGAAACAGTTCTTCACCCAGAAACTGAAGAAGTGATTGTTGGCGAAGATGAGATGATTACAGAAGATAAAGTTCGTCAAATCATTGATGCTGGTATTGAGAAAGTAAACATTCGTTCAGCATTCTGCTGTAACACTCGTCACGGTGTATGCCGTCACTGTTATGGTCGAAACTTAGCGACAGGTCGTGAAGTTGAAGTTGGAGAAGCAGTAGGAACAATCGCTGCTCAATCAATTGGTGAACCAGGTACACAGCTGACAATGCGTACATTCCACACAGGTGGGGTAGCTGGAGACGATATTACGCAAGGTTTACCTCGTGTACAAGAAATCTTCGAAGCACGTCATCCGAAAGGTCAAGCAACTATTACTGAAGTAACAGGTGAAGTTGTATCGATTGATGAGAAACCAGAAGATCGTACAAAACTAGTTACAGTTAAAGGAGCTATTAGCTCAGGTGAGTATTCTCTACCAATCAATGCACGTATGAAAGTTGAAGTAGGAGATCTGGTTGAACGTGGAGATGCTCTAAACGAAGGTTCAATCGATCCGAAAGAATTACTTGCTGTCAGCGATATGATGAAATTACAGAACTATCTATTACAAGAAGTACAGTATGCATACCGCTCACAAGGTGTTGAGATCGGTGATAAACATATCGAAGTGATGGTTCGTCAAATGTTACGTAAAGTAAGAGTCTTACATCCAGGTGATACAGACATCCTACCAGGTACTATGATTGACTTACACGACTTCAAAGACCGTAACCAATCGACACTGATGTCTGGTGGTCAACCAGCCACAGCGAAGTTAGTACTACTTGGAATTACAAAAGCCTCATTAGAAACAAACAGTTTCTTATCTGCTGCATCATTCCAAGAAACAACTCGAGTATTAACAGACGCTGCCATTCGAGGTAAGGTTGATGATTTAATTGGTCTGAAAGAGAACGTTATTATTGGTAAGTCAATTCCCGCAGGTACAGGTATGAAACTTTACAATAATATCGAACCGAAAAAAGTTGGCGTTGTAAGCGAAAATGTTTATAGTATTAGCGATGAAGAATTAGTGACTGAAACAAAAACAAGCGAAGAATAACAATAAACCTGTTTTCTGTCAGTGAAAATGAATAACCCCCTGAGAGTTAGAGTAAACAACTAACTTTCGGGGGTTTTTTAATAGTTTTGGTTAAAGGTTCTTGTTATAAAATGGATCTACGTCAAATGCCGTTGGTGGAAACATATCGTCGATAATCTCATATAACAACCTATTCGTATTTTTGGTTGTGGAGGTTAATCTTAAATTACTAGAACTTGATTGCTCAACATAACGCTTGCTAGCTTAATATGCAAAAAGAATCTGGTCTTTTATGCTAAGATTCATTTTGTTATGGACGTTCTTTTTACAAATCATCTCTTAAGAGGTGGTGGTAAGGTTTTGGGCTAAGGTATTTTATTGGAATATCAAAAACGGTTTTAGCTCCGTAGTCTTGATTGTTGGTGAGCTTGTAGCAGGCTCTAGCGTAAGCAAGGCTCACAGCTGCTGTAAATTCCGGATTAGACTCAAGGTCTAGTGAAAAGTCGATAAGATTAGTGTGACCGGTTTGAGTCTGCCCACGACGAATAACATGACCGCCGTGAGGTAGTCCCTGGTGGTTGGCTTCTAGCTCATCCTGGCTAATAAAGTAGACCTGGGTTTCATAACCTTGAAAATAATCAGGCATGGTAACGATCTCCTGGCTAATTTTCTTACGGTTTTCGGGCGTGTCATCTTCTAATACGACAAAACACTCTCTTAAGTGACCTTTTTGAGCACTATAATCGACTGATTGGCCTGCATTTACTGCTTTAACCATTTTTTCTTTAGGGACAGTATATTGGACAGCATCGGCTACACCATTAATTTTACGCAAGGCATCTGAATGGCCTTGGCTCAACCCCCGACCCCAAAAAGTGTAGGACTGTCCTTTAGGCAAGACAGCTTCTTGGAGGACGCGCTGGATTGAAAAGAGGCCTGGATCCCAGCCGGTTGCGATTACTGAGACTGTTTGATTATTTAAGGCAATCTGGTTAATTTCTTCAAAATATTCTGGAATTTTCTTATGGGTATCAAAGCAGTCAACTGTTGAAAAGTGCTGGATCAGTTCGGGAGCTTGGACGGGGATGTCAGTTTTCGAACCGCCACAGAGTATCAGTAAATCAACCTGTCCTTTATGGCTGTGGATATCCTCATAAGCAAAGACGGGGTGAGAAGAATTTATAGTTTTTGGATTTCGTCTGGTAAAGATTCCATAAACTTCCATATCATCAACTTGGTCTAAGCCTGTTTCGACCCCTTTACCAAGGTTACCGTAGCCCACGATTCCAACTTTAATCTTAGTCATGGCTTAACACATCCTTCATATTAAATAGGCCCTTATTTTGGTTTCTGATGAATTGAGCCGCTTGTAGAGCTCCTTTAGCGAAAATAGCTTTTGAATAGGCACGGTGGTTAATTTCGATAACTTCATCCTCCCCAGCAAAAATAACTTGGTGGTCTCCTGGAATTGTTCCGGCGCGTACCGCAGACAAGCCCACTTCATTTGGCGTTCGACCTTCGGAAAAACCAGATCGTCCTTGAACTTGACTTAACTGACCATCACGTCCTTTATTTAAAGCGTCAAAGAGGCTAAAAGCTGTTCCAGAAGGGGCATCTTTTTTCTTGTTATGGTGTTTTTCAATAATTTCAAGGTCATAGTCTTTTAAAGCCCGAGCAAGCTGTTCGATCACATTATCCATCATCGTTACTCCAAGACTCATATTATTAGCTTGGAGGATGGGGATAGACTGGCTGGCTTTTTCAATTTGTTTTAAATCGTCTTCGTCATAACCCGTTGTTGCTAAAACAAGGCCTAAAGATTCTTTAAGTCCATAGTCTAAAAGTGAATCAAGTATCTTTGGACTGGAAAAGTCGATAATAATATCAACGTCTTCAACTACTTGATTAATATCAGAATAAAGGGGGAGGGGTAAGTTATGACTAGTAGGATCATTACATAAACCAGCGCATGGTTGGAAACTACTGTCGTTTTGACTAAGCTCTAAAACTTTTAAACCCATAGCTCCGCTTACTCCGGAGATTAATAAATTAATTGTTTTGGTCATATAAACTTAACTCCTTTAAAGCTTTTTCGAGTAAATGGTCAGTTCCTGAGCTTGACTCAGTAAGCGGCAGTCTTAGCTCGCCTCCGCCTGCTAAGTTTAATAAACTCAATGCTTTTTTGACGGGGATAGGGTTGGTTTCATTGAAAAGTGCTTTGACAAGGCTAGTTAATTTGACTTGCATTTGACCCGCAGTCTTAAAATCATTTCCCAGACACGCTTGAGTCATGTCATGGATATATTTGGGTGCTACATTTGAAGCTACGGAAATGACACCTTGGGCCCCAACAGCCATCAAGGAAGTCGTTAGATGGTCTTCGCCACTATATAAATAAAAGTCATCTGGGGTATTAGCGATAACTTGGAGACCATAAGCTAAATCACCTGTAGCATCTTTTAAGCCACGTATATTTTTTATGTCAGCTAATCGCTCAACTAAAGAAACAGGGATGGTCATACCAGTCCGTGATGGGACATTATAAAGAATTACTGGCACTTTAGAATGGTCGGCAATTTGTTTGAAGTGCTGGTAAAGCCCTTCCTTATTGGTCTTGTTATAATAAGGTGTTTGAACCAAGACCCCATCAATAGCTCGCTCTGAAAATTTTTCGGTGGCTTGAATGGCTGCTTTGGTATTATTAGACCCTGTTCCTACTATAATAGGCACCCTGCCTTGATTAACCTCAATGGCGCAATCAACAAGCTGATCCTTTTCATCTTCTGTTAGGGTTGGGGTTTCACCGGTGGTACCTAATACTACTAAAGCGTCAGTTTTATTTAGTATTTGGTGGTCAACTAGGTCTTTAAAAGCCTGGTAATCAACCTCACCGTCTTTAAAGGGAGTCACCAGTGCTGTTGCAGATCCTTTAAACATTATATTCTCTCCTTTAGAAAGTCTTATTTGGTAAACAATTCAGCAATTTGTACTGTATTGGTAGCTGCCCCTTTACGGATATTGTCCCCTGTACACCATAAGTTGAAGGTCTTCGGTTGACTGTAGTCTTTGCGGATACGGCCCACGAAGATATCATCTGTACCACTACTGTCATCTTGGAGGGGATACAACTCTGCTTTGGGGTCATCCTTGACGATAACGCCCGGGGCTTGATTTAGGCGTTGTTGGAGGTCGTCGCTGTTGGCATCATTGTTTAATTCGATATTAATTGATATGGCGTGAGAGCTTTTAATTGGAACACGAACAGCTGTCGCCGTAATTTTAAGGTCTTGGTCATCTAGCAACTTTTTGCTTTCATTGATCATCTTCATCTCTTCTTTGGTGTAACCATTATCTAAGAAGTCATCAATGTGGGGAAGGGTATTCGTTTGAATAGAATAGGGATAGGCCTTCGAACTCTCTTCTTTTAAGGCTTTAACTCCTTTGACTCCTGAACCAGAGGTGGACTGGTAGGTGTTATAAATAATTCGCTTAACACCAAAGGCATCATAGAGTGGTTTGATCACCATCAGTGACTGGATAGTTGAACAGTTGGGGTTGGCGACTAACTGAGTTTGTTCAGTTAAAAGATCACCATTGACTTCTGGAATAATCAACGGTACTTGGTCATCCATCCGGTAAAATGAAGAGTTGTCTACCACTTTAACACCATGTTCTAAAGCGATAGGAATATAGTGTTCTGACACCCTACTTCCGGCTGCAAATAGGGCGATGTCAATATTCTTGTCAAAAGAATGCTCAGTAAGTTCAAGTACTTTAACGTTTTGACCCGCAAAAATGATCTGTTTGCCGGCGGAGTTTTTAGATGCTAAGGGATAAAGTTTATTAATCGGAAAGTTTCTCTCAGCTAATACGTCGATAATTTTCTGACCGACCATGCCAGTAGCACCGACAACTGCGACATTATAAGATGTTTTCATTAGTTGTTACCTCATTTCTTAATAAATCTTCATAGCTTTCTCTTTCAATCACTAATAAATCTTGGCCGTCTTTAACAAAGACAACCGCTGGACGAGGAATTTTATTATAATTAGAACTCATTGAATAAGTGTATGAGCCTGTACGAGGGACAACCAAGGTATCGTGAGGGACGGCCTGCGGTAGATCAATACGTTTAATTAATACGTCGCTGGACTCACAACACTTTCCAGCGATAGAGTATGTTTGATAGGGTTTTTGAGTTATTTTTCCGTCAATGGCCGCTTCATAGTTTGCGCCATAGAGGCTAGGTCTTGGATTGTCGCCCATCCCACCGTCAATAAAGATAAAATCTTGGTAGTTAGGCATCGGTTTAATAATACCAATGTCATAAATGGTTGTCCCAAAGTCATTGATTAGGCTACGGCCTGGTTCAATGGATACGATGTCCAAGTCCAGCCCTTCTTTATCTATAGTCTTTTCGACAACACGGATATAATTCTTTAAAAAATCCTTGTATTCAAATGGTTTGTCTTGGTCAGTATAGTAAACACCAAATCCTCCACCTAAATTTAATTCCTTAACTCTTAAGTTTAATTGACTTTGAATTTGACTGGCGTAAGAAATCATCACTTGGGCCTCTTTAAAAAATGATTTCTCCTCGAAAACCTGAGATCCTATATGGCAATGGAGACCAGCAAAATCAATTAAGGGATCTGCTGCCATCGCTTGAATCAGTTGATTCGTCTTCGAATCATCAATTGCGAGACCAAATTTGGAACTATGCTTAGCTGTTTGGATATATTCGTGAGTATGAGCTTCAATACCAGGGTTTACCCGTAGTAGGACACGGACTGGTTTTTTGGCGAGCGACTGGATGGTCTGGTACTCCGTCCAATTATCAACCACGATCGTTCCCACCCCTTTTTCTAAGGCATAGGTTAACTCACTTAGTAACTTATTATTACCGTGAAAGTAAATTTGTTCCGGATTAATCCCACCATTTAAGGCAGTATACAACTCGCCACCGCTCACAACATCAATGGCTAAGTTTAACTGATTGATTAACTTGCTTAAATAGGTGCATAAAAAGGCCTTGGATGCATAGATAATGCGTGTATTAAATTTTTCAGATTTAAAATGATTTTGAAATAATTTGACCCGGTCTTCAAAGCCTTTTTGGTCAATAATATAAAGAGGACTGCCATATTTTTCTTTAAGCGCTTGGACGGATACTCCTGAAATGGATAGGTAATCATTGTAAAGAGTCATGTTATCAGCTAGTTGCATGTTGTAAATCCTTTCGATTTCAAAATAAAAAAGGATGGTAGACAAAAAGGTCTAACATCCTTTCTGCCCGTGATATAGGAGTACTTCAATGCTGAAAATGGGCTTCTCAGTTCGACAAGCTTACACCTATTAAATGCAAACCCAGCGTAGTTTCCTACACTTCGGCGTTGACGCCTTTCACCCAAAGGCTACTAATCGTTAACGCACCCCTACCTATATCCTTTAATAATTAAAATTAATTTAATGAATTCTCATTTTTATCTAAGTTAACACAAACTGATAAATTGTCAAATGAAGACACTTGAACAATAGAGAATTATGTTGTACCATCATGATTTATGAATTTAGATCACCACTCTAGTAGGATTATATTTTAATAAATAGTTGACATTGCTACTAATATTAATTAAATTAAAGAAACTTATTATGAGAAAAATTAAAAAGGAGTAAGATCTAATGAAGGTAGCTAAATTTGGAGGAAGTTCAGTGAGCTCTGCAGCCGCCATAGAACAGGTGGGGGAGATTGTTAAAAGAAGTTCAAACTTAAAGGCTGTTATCGTCAGCGCACCAGGAAAGCGGTTTGAAAAAGATGTGAAAGTAACAGATATGTTAATAGAATTGCATAGCAAGTACTTAAAAAACATGGATGTTACCCCATACGTAAATAAAATTTTAAATCGTTACGCAAGTATCCTTGAAGACTTGGGGATGTCTAAAGATTTAGTAGACTCTTTTCAAAATACTTTAAATCATTATTTAAATACAATTCATGCCCCAGCACGTCTCTTAGATGCCTTAAAATCCTTGGGGGAGGATTTTAATGCTCAGCTCATTGCCTCTTACTTTAAACAAATTGATCTGGATGCACGTTACTTATCTCCCTTGGATGCTGGAATGACTTTAGAAGGCGATCCGGGTAATGGGCTTTTATTAAAGGATAGCTACCAAAGAATTGAACAGATCAAACAATTACCAGGTATTGTTGTTATTCCAGGATTTTTTGGCTATACACAAAACGGTCATGTTATTACCTTTTCTAGAGGGGGATCTGATATAACAGGTGCTATCATCGCTCGTGGCATTGGTGCAGATGTTTATGAAAACTATACGGACCAGAACTATATTTATAGGGCTCATCCAGAGATCGTCAGCAATCCCTTGCCGATTTGTGAAATAACTTACCAAGAAATGCGAGAGTTATCTTATTCAGGCTTTACAATTTTTCATGATGAAGCCCTAGAACCTCTATACAAGGACAATATTCCAATTCAAATAAAAAACACCATGGCTCCTGAACTACCAGGTACACGAATCGTTCCTGAACGATCAGATATAGTTGACCACCCGGTTATTGGAATTAGTGGTAATACTGGTTTTATATCATTTACAGTAAAAGATTATCTTTTAAACAGGAAAAAAGGTTATGTAAGGCGGTTGCTAGAAATTTTTGAAAACTATGATCTTTCTGTTGAACACATTCCAACTGGGATCGACTATATTTCTATTTTCTTAAGGTCTCATCAATTTGATAACAACGCCAAAGTAGAAAGCTTAAAGAAAGCTATCAAAGAGGAACTTCAACCAGAGTGGGTGCGTGTTGAAAATAACTTAGGAATGGTGGTTGTGGTAGGCGAAGGCTTGCGTGATGATGTTGAAATGGTGAATCACGCTATAGAGGGACTAAGTCAAAATAATATTAAGGTTAGAATGATTAACCAAGGGGCGTCATTGATTAGTATGTTCTTTAGTGTCCACGAGTCCGATTTAGAACTTGCAGTCAACCAATTATACAAGAGATATTATACTTAAAGTACCTGTCCATTAATTATAAAAGTGAAAATAAGGGTGAGCTTAGCAAATTAAATCAATAGTAATAGTCAAAATTCTTTTAAAGTGACTCGAGCAACCTCCTTTAATATCAATAGGAGATTGTCAGCATGGCTTATGGCAATAAGGAGTTAAAGGAGACTTTCATTTAGCAATTTAACTCAAGAAAAATAGGCCAGTATTCGCTGTGTTTTTTACTAAATTTAATAATTGAGGGTTTACTGTTTCTATTAAAAAAATTCAATTGTTAAAAAATCTTTGACACCGACTTGAGAATGTGCTATCCTTATTAAGGTGCTTTTGTGAGAGGACTGTCCGTTCTACTCAGAAACACAGTCTCGTAACGAATCAAAAGCCTTTTAAAATACACTCCAGTATATTACGAATCTTTCGTAATTTGTTTTATTTTTTAAAATGAAACACCTGGATGTGTGACACTAGAAAACAACAGATTATGATAAGAAGGGAGGACATCACTCAATGCCTACAATTAATCAATTAGTACGTAAACCTCGTAAATCTAAAAGCTCAAAAACTGAGTCTCCAGCGTTAAACAAAGGGTATAACACATTAAAACGTAAACAAACAACTGTTTACTCACCACAAAAACGTGGCGTGTGTACTCGTGTTGGTACAATGACTCCTAAAAAACCGAACTCAGCGTTACGTAAATATGCTCGTGTTCGTTTATCAAACCAAATCGAAGTAACTGCGTATATCCCTGGTGAAGGACACAACTTACAAGAACACTCAGTCGTTCTTATTCGTGGTGGTCGTGTAAAAGACTTACCTGGTGTTCGCTACCACATCGTTCGTGGTGCATTAGACACTGCAGGAGTTACTGACCGTACAACAAGCCGTTCTAAATACGGTACTAAAAAACCTAACTAAGATTAGCAGTTAATACATGAATCATTCTAAAATCGGAAGGAGGACATTTAATGTCTCGTAAAGGACCAGCTCCAAAGCGTGATATTTTACCAGATCCAATTTACAATTCTAAATTGGTTGCGCGTTTAATTAACCGTTTAATGGTTGATGGTAAACGTGGTAAAGCATCAACAATTTTATATCGTGCTTTTGACTTAATTAAAGAAGAAACTGGAAATGATCCAGTTGAAGTATTTGAACAAGCAATTGAAAACATCATGCCAGTACTTGAAGTTAAAGCTCGTCGTGTAGGTGGATCAAACTACCAAGTACCAGTTGAGGTTCGACCAGTTCGTCGTACAACATTGGCTTTAAGATGGTTAGTGAATTACGCACGTCTACGTGGCGAATACTCAATGGAAGAGCGTTTAGCAAAAGAAATTATGGACGCAGCAAACAATACAGGTGCTTCAGTACGTCGTCGTGAGGAAGTACACCGTATGGCAGAAGCTAATAAAGCTTTCGCTCACTATCGTTGGTAATTTTAAGCAAGTTTTTCCAATCGATTACAAAAAACGCTACTCAACAGTAGTAGCGTAGTGAACTTTATTGAAGAACTTATAATAGAGAGGTGTAAAAATAAGTGACAAAAAGAGAATATCCTCTAATGAGAACCCGTAATATTGGTATCATGGCTCACATCGATGCAGGTAAAACAACTGCAACAGAGCGTATCTTATTCTTCTCAGGCCGTATCCACAAAATCGGCGAAACACACGACGGTGGCGCACAAATGGACTGGATGGAACAAGAACAAGAACGTGGTATCACAATTACATCTGCTGCAACAACTACGCACTGGTTAGATCACAGAATTAACATCATTGATACACCAGGACACGTGGACTTCACCGTTGAAGTTGAGCGTTCATTACGTGTATTAGATGGTGCTGTAACCGTGTTAGATGCTCAGTCAGGTGTAGAACCTCAAACTGAAACAGTTTGGCGTCAAGCAACAAACTATCACGTGCCTCGTATCGTATTTGTTAACAAAATGGATAAAATGGGTGCAAACTTCTTAGAAGCAGTAGATAGTTTACATGACCGCTTACAAGCTAACGCTCACCCAGTACAATTACCAATTGGTGCTGAAGATCAATTCGAAGGTATTGTTGACCTTGTCGAAATGAAAGCATACTTTTACGGTAACGAATTAGGTAATGACATCACTGAAGGTGACATCCCTGAAGATATGATGGAATTAGCTGAAGAACAACGTGAACGTTTAGTTGAAGCAGTCGTAGAAAAAGATGAAGAACTAATGATGGCTTACCTTGAAGGTGAAGAAATTTCAACAGATCAGTTGAAAGAAGCAATCCGTCAAGCAACTTTAGGTGTTGACTTCTACCCAGTATTTGCTGGTTCAGCATTTAAAAACAAAGGTGTTCAACTACTATTAAATGGTATTGTTGACTACCTACCATCACCATTAGATGTTCCTGCGATTGAAGGTCACGTTAAAGATAATCCAGATGAAATAATTAAACGTGAAGCTGGCGATGATCAACCATTCTCAGCATTAGCGTTCAAAGTTATGACTGACCCTTATGTCGGTCGTCTAACATTCTTCCGTGTGTATTCAGGTACACTAGAAGCTGGATCATACGTCCTAAACGCTACAAAAGATAACCGTGAGCGTGTAGGTCGTATCCTACAAATGCACGCGAACTCTCGTGAAGAGATTGCTGAAGTATTCTCAGGTGATATCGCGGCAGCTGTAGGTCTTAAAGATACTGGTACAGGTGACACATTATGTGACGTTGATAACCCAGTTATCTTAGAATCTATGGAATTCCCAGAGCCTGTTATTCAGGTTGCTATTGAACCTAAATCAAAAGCAGACCAAGATAAAATGTCTGTTGCTCTAGCTAAATTAGCTGAAGAAGATCCAACATTCAAAGCTGAAACAGACCACGAAACTGGCGAAACATTAATCGCTGGTATGGGTGAATTACACTTAGACATCATTGTTGACCGTCTAAAACGTGAATTCAAAGTTGAAGCAACGGTTGGTAACCCACAAGTATCTTACCGTGAAACATTCACTAAGACTGTTGAAGCGGAAGGTAAATTCGTTCGTCAATCAGGTGGTAAAGGTCAGTACGGTCACGTATGGATCGAATTCTCACCAGGTGAAGAAGGCGAAGGATATGAGTTCGAAGACGCAATTGTTGGTGGTGTAGTTCCTCGTGAATACATTCCATCAGTTGACGCAGGACTTAAAGCGGCTATGGAAAACGGTGTATTAGCTGGTTATCCATTAGTAGACGTTAAAGCTAAACTATATGATGGTTCATACCACGATGTCGACTCAAGTGAGTCAGCATTCAAGGTTGCAGCATCATTAGCGTTACGTAACGCAGCTAAAAAAGCTGGCCCAGTCATCTTAGAACCAGTTATGGCTGTAGATATTACAATTCCTGAAGAATATTTAGGAGATGTAATGGGTCATATTTCAGCTCGTCGTGGACAAATCGAAGGACAAACACCTCGAGGTAACGCGATTATCGTTAAAGGTTTTATTCCATTATCTGAAATGTTTGGTTATGCAACAACATTACGTTCTGCAACTCAAGGACGCGGAACATTCTCAATGCAGTTTGACCACTACTCACCGGTTCCAAACAATATTGCAGAAGATATTATTAAACAAAATGGCGGTAGTGTAGACTAATTTACTGCCTCAAAACATAGGGAGAGGTTTTGCTCATATACGCATCGACTATTGTTGAAATATTATAACTTACACGTTATAATTAGCGTGTATGGGTACTAATCCCTTACCCTTTATAAAATGAATATTAAAATCCTTAAGGAGGAAATATAAAAAATGGCAAAAGAAAAATTCGATCGTTCGAAACAACATATGAATATTGGTACTTTAGGTCACGTTGACCACGGTAAAACAACTTTAACTGCAGCTATCACTTACGTTTTAGCTAAAGAAGGTTTAGCAGAAGCTTCAGCATACGACCAAATTGACGGTGCTGCAGAAGAACGTGAACGTGGAATTACAATCGCAACTTCACACGTTGAATACGAAACTGAAAATCGTCACTATGCACACGTTGACTGCCCAGGACACGCGGACTACGTTAAAAACATGATTACTGGTGCTGCTCAAATGGACGGTGCTATCTTAGTTGTATCTGCTGCTGATGGTCCAATGCCACAAACTCGTGAGCACATCTTATTAGCTCGTCAAGTTGGTGTTCCATACTTCGTAGTATTCTTAAACAAAGTAGACCAAATCGACGATGAAGAATTACTAGAATTAGTTGAATTAGAAGTTCGTGACTTATTATCAGAATACGACTTCCCAGGTGACGAAATTCCAGTAGTTGCAGGTTCAGCATTATTAGCTTTACAAGATGATGAAGAACAGCAACAAAACATTCTTAAATTAATGGAAGAAGTTGACAACTACATCCCAGCTCCTGACCGTGATGCAGACAAAGACTTCTTAATGCCAGTTGAGGATGTATTCTCAATTACTGGTCGTGGTACAGTTGCTACAGGTCGTGTAGAGCAAGGACAAGTTAAAGTTGGTGACGAAGTTGAAATCGTTGGTATTAAAGATACAGCATCAACTACAGTTACTGGTGTTGAAATGTTCCGTAAATTATTAGACTACGCTGAAGCTGGAGACAACATTGGTGCGTTATTACGTGGTTTATCACGTGAAGACATTGAACGTGGACAAGTTTTAGCAACTCCTGGTTCAATCACACCTCACTCTAAATTCAAAGGTGAAGTTTATGTATTATCTAAAGAAGAAGGTGGACGTCACACACCATTCTTCTCAAACTACCGTCCTCAGTTCTTCTTCCGTACAACAGACATTACTGGTGTAATTAACTTACCAGAAGGAACTGAAATGGTTATGCCTGGAGACAACACAGAGATGGAAGTTGAATTAATCGCTCCAATCGCTGTTGAAGAAGGTACTAAGTTCACTATCCGTGAGGGTGGCCGTACTGTTGGTGCTGGTGTTGTTTCTTCAATTATTGAATAATTACTATTCAAAAACTAACGATAAAGCATCTGTTTATTCAGATGCTTTATTTTTTTACATATAAATAGGTACAGTTATGAATTGACATTTAATTTTTTACTATAACATGATACAGTTGAATAGTGATGAAATACTACCTAAGAAGGTTGATTGAAATGAATGATAAAATAATCGTATTTAAAGTAGGCACAAGTTCTCTAACACAACCAGATGGAAGTTTAGATCGCATTAAGTTAGCGAGAATTACTAGACAGCTTGCCCAGATTCACCAGCAAGGTTATCGTGTCGTGTTAGTAAGTTCAGGTTCGATTGCTGCTGGATTCAGACGACTAGGTTTTTCAAAACGACCCACACACATTCCAGAAAAACAGGCGAGCGCAGCAGTTGGTCAAGGATTATTAATAGAAGAATATACAAAAAATTTAATGATGGATGGTATTGTATCTGCTCAAGTCCTTTTAACACAAAATGACTTTAGTGATCCGAGACGTTACCAGAATGCCGCTCGATCACTTAACGTTTTATTAAAACAAAATACCATTCCGATTATTAACGAAAATGATACGGTGGCGATTGAAGAGTTAAAAGTAGGAGATAATGATACACTGTCCGCACAAGTAGCATCGCTTTTAAGAGCAGACTTATTAGTTTTACTTACAGATGTGGATGGATTATATACTGCTAACCCGAATCATGATCCAGACGCTAAACATATACCAGTGATTCATGAAATTAATGAAGATTTATTCCAAATGGCAGCCGGAGCTGGATCATCTAACGCTACTGGAGGCATGACGACGAAACTTTTAGCGGCTCAAATTGCAACAAAATCTGGTGTGCCGGTCTTTATCTGTTCTTCTGAAAAGGATACGGCATTAATTGAAGCAGTGAATCAAGACAACAAAGGAACATTATTTCAATCGGATGAAACTAGTTTAAATCAACGTAAGCAGTGGATGGCTTTTTATGCTAAAGTACACAACTCTGTTGAAATTGATGAAGGTGCTAGTATCGCTATGAGAGAAGGTGGAGGTAGTTTGTTAGCAGCTGGTGTAACGAAGATTAATGGTGACTTTAATGAAGAAGATATTATTGAAGTTTACAGCTCAACAGATCATCAGTTGGTTGGTAAAGGTCGAACCCGAATGAATTCAGAGCAGTTAAGTGATATTATTTATTCAGAAAAACCAATGGGGATTGTGATTCATCGCAATGATTGGGTAACATTAGGTTAAGTTTAAGGAATAAAATGAATAATTTAGAAAGGAATAGATAACATGATCACTACTCAAGACTTACTAAATAGTTTACTTGAGCATAAATCGGCTATTAACTTAGCATCAACTGACGAAAAGAATAAAGCGTTAGAATTGATGGCTGAACAATTGGAAGACGATACTGATAAAATCCTTAAAGCGAACGAAAAAGATATTGAGCGTTCTAAAGGTCATATTAGTGAAGTGATGCAAGACCGTTTGTTGTTAACAAAGGACCGTATTTTAGATATGGCAAACGGGATTCGAGAGTTAATTGATTTAGACGACCCAGTTGGCTTAACATTAGATGAATCAACAGCTGATAACGGGATGAAAATTGTTAAAAAATCAATGCCATTTGGTTTGATCGGTATTATTTACGAAAGTCGTCCGAATGTGACATCAGACGCCGCAGCACTTGCAATTAAAAGCGGAAATGCTGTCATCTTACGTGGAGGTAAAGAAGCTTTTGAATCAGCACAAGCCATTGTAACAGCATTAAAAGCAGGTTTAGAAAAAACATCGATTTCACCGAAAGTAATCGAGTTAGTACAAGATACGACCAGAGCATCATCAACCGAACTAATGACAGCAAAAGGAAAAATTGATTTATTAGTTCCTCGCGGAGGTGCCGGCTTAATTCAGGCAGTTGTTGAACATGCCACAGTACCTGTTATCGAAACTGGAACAGGTCTTTGTCATATTTATGTAGATCAAGCCGCTGACTTAGACAAGGCGTTAAAGATTGTCGAAAATGCCAAAGTAAGCAGACCTTCTGTATGTAACGCTGCTGAATCGTTAGTGGTTCATGAAGCGATTGCTGAAGAGTTTTTACCAAAATTAGAAACACTTTTAGATGGTAAAGTTGAATTACGTGCTGATGAACAAGCAGCAGAATACCTAAAAACTTATACTGAAGCCACAGAAGAAGACTTTCACACTGAACACTTAGACTACATTTTATCTATTAAAGTGCTCGGTAGCGCAGAAGAAGCCATCTCCCATATCAATGAACACTCTACAGGGCATAGTGAAGCCGTTGTAACTGAAGATAGCAAAGTAGCAAATATATTTACCAATGAGGTAGATTCTTCAGCTGTTTATGTCAACGTATCAACTCGTTTTACGGATGGTGGACAGTTCGGACTTGGTTGTGAGTTAGGTATTTCGACGCAAAAAATGCACGCGAGAGGGCCCATGGGCTTACGCGAGATGACGACTTATAAATATGTGATCACTGGAGAAGGTCAAATCCGTGAATAAGCTTTCTTGGATTGAAAGCCAATAAACTTATTTCGGTCGGGAGGATATAAATAATGAAAATAGGATTTCTTGGTGTAGGAAATATGGGAAGTGCTGTAGCAAAAGCTGTTGCAAAATCAGGCGACCATGAGTTACTGTTCGATAACTATAATGAAGCAAAGGCTAAACATTTACAAAATCAAATTGGTGGACAAGTTATGGATAAACAAACCATTGTTGATGAGGCTGATGTGATTTTTCTAGGTGTTAAACCGCATTTAGTTAATGCCGTTTTAGAAGATGTGAAAAATGACCAAGCTATCTGGATTTCAATGGCTGCGGGTGTTTCTATTGATCAATTGAGTGACTTTGTACCTTTGGAAAATATTGTTCGAATGATGCCCAATACGCCAGTAGCAATCGGACACGGAATGATTACTTATGCTACTGAAAATAATCATCACGCTGAATTATTCGAAACGTTGTTAACAGAAGCGGGTATTGTAATGCGACTTCCTGAAGCTAAAATCGATTCTGCTACAGCGATTGCCGGTAGTGGTCCAGGTTATGTTTACACCTTTATTGAGTCCTTAACTGATGCGGGTATTCAAAATGGTCTATCTTTTGAAGAAAGTAAACTATTAGCTGCTCAAACCTTGTTAGGTGCTTCAGAGATGGTGCTTCAAATGAATGAGCATCCGGCAGAGCTGCGACATCAAGTAACATCGCCTGGAGGTAGCACCATCAATGGGCTAGTTTCTTTAGAACAAAACAACTTCCGCTATGCAACTATTGAAGCAGTGAACGAAACACTAAAAAGAACACGTGAACTTGGTAACAACTAATTAAAATTGAATGAATAACCATACTTTTATAAATTTATTTTGAAGAAAAGTATGGTTATTTTTTATGCATAAAATTAAAAGAGGTGTGTTATTAAATAAAAGAATAGTAATAAATAAAAAGTCTGTAGAAATAAAGATGTTTGAAGTAACTATAAACCAAATCATAGCAATGGTTTATAGCATAAAAAATACTGATTTTAATAAAGTTTGACAAGTGAATTATCATGCTATATAATTTGAACATCAAATAGTTTGATAATCAAAGCATATACAAGAGGTGGTTTGAATGGATTTTGAGACAATGACTGAAGTTAATGATTATCTAGTGATGATCTTTAATGAAGTGTTGTCGATTGAAGAAGAAGCATTAAGCCAAAGTGAATTTTCTAATCTGTCAATTAAAGAAATGCATACGATTGAAGCGATTGGACTTAGTGGCGACTTGAGTTCTAATCAAGTGGCGAAAAAGCTAGGTGTAACTGCAGGCACATTATCTGTGTCTATTCAAAATTTAGTAAAAAAAAATTACGTTGAACGGGTACAATCTCCTGAAGATCGTCGTGTTGTAAAACTAAAGCTAAGCAAATCGGGCAAACTCATTTACCGTCTACACCGAAAATTCCATATGGATATGGTAAAAGAAACGTTAGAAGATTTAAATTCTGATGAAGCAGCAGTGCTTATTAAAAGTTTAAAAAACTTACATCAGTTCTTATTAAATAAGAAAGTTGCAGGTCGTAAATAATGAGTCATATTGTTGCTACAGGCCAGTATTTGCCTAGACAAAGTTTATCAAATCATGATTTTATTAAATTAACTGGTATTGATTCAACTAATGAGTGGATTAAACAACGAACTGGAATCCAGCAAAGATATTTTGCTGACGGAGAAGAAACTGTTGCAGATATGGCTACTTCAGCTGCAAAACATTTATTAGCTAAAGTCGATGACGATGTGAAGCAAAAGATTGGATTAATTATTGTAGCGACAATGTCTTCCAAGCAACCAACCCCTAGTGTTGCCAATCAAGTTCAAGCAAACTTAGGCATATCTGATGCATGGGGGTTTGATATAAGTGGTGCTTGTAGTGGATTTACGATGGCGCTGGAAACTGCCAACCGATTTAGCTATTCTGAAAAGTCAGGCTACACTTTAATCATTGGTGCTGAAAAAATGTCGCAGCTTTTAGATTATCAAGACCGTTCAACAGTCGTGTTGTTTGGTGATGGGGCAGGGGCAGTTCTGTTAAAAAATGATGGACAGCCATTATTAGATTATTATAGTGAGATTAAAGTTCTTAAAGATGAACATCATTCGTTAAGTTACCAAAGTAGTGATATGGCCCCTTACTTTACAATGAATGGCAGAGAAGTTTTTAACTTTGTGAATCGTCAAGTGATTCCGGCGTTGAGTGAGTTTTTGACCAGTCATCAATTGAAACCAGACGTTATTATTAGTCATCAGGCCAATGATCGACTAAGAAGAATCATGGCCAAAAAAATGAAGATAAATGAAGAAAAATTACCGACAAATATTAGATCAGTTGCTAACACTTCAGCGGCGAGTATTCCTCTATTGCTGAATACTCTAGTTGAGGAAGGTATGATCAAACTAAACCAAAATCAAAAGGTATGTTTCATCGGCTTTGGCGGCGGTTTAGCGTACGGTATAAACTATTTTAAGATTTAAATGGAGGAAATAAATATGGTATTTGAAAAAGTAAAAGAAATGATTGTTGATCACTTAGGCGTAGAAGAAAATAAGGTTACAGAGAAAACTGATTTTGAAAATGATTTAGAAGCAGATAGTTTAGATATTTTCCAAATCATTAGTGAACTAGAAGATGAATTTGATGTAACCATTGATACTGATCAAAATATTAGAACAGTTGGCGATTTAGTCGACCATATTGAAAAAGAGCAAGCTTAAATGAGGTCAGATGTATGAAAACGGCAATAACGCAATTATTAGGAATTGAATATCCAATTGTCCAAGGAGCCATGGCTTGGGTTGCTGACGCTGATTTAGCGAGTTCCGTTTCGAATGCTGGTGGACTAGGTGTTTTAGGTACAGGTCATGATCCAAAAGAGGTTGTACAAGAAAAAGTTGAAAAAATGTTCAGCTTAACCACCCAACCTTTTGCTGTCAATGCAATGTTACTTAATCCTCATATTGATGAAGTTATTGATTATTTAATTAAATCGGGGATTAAGATTGTGACAACTGGTGCTGGGAATCCAGGCAAATATATGAAACGGTTTGAAGAAGCTGGAATAAGTGTTATTCCCGTTGTCGCATCTGTCGCTTTAGCCAAGCGTATGGAACGAATCGGGGCAGCAGCGGTCATTATTGAAGGGATGGAAGCAGGCGGACATATTGGACGTTCAACGACTTTAACTTTATTACCTCAAGTAGTAGAGGCAGTTGATATTCCGGTCATCGCTGCTGGCGGTTTTGGAAATGGTGAATCATTAGCAGCGGCGTTGATGCTCGGGGCTGATGCGATTCAAGTGGGAACACGCTTTGTTGTTTCAAAAGAATCAAACGCTCACCCGAATTTTAAACAAGCCATTTTAAAA
>DATGUS010000011.1:0-16170 GCA_035301245.1 Alloiococcus sp.
CACTCATTAATTATTTTACGCTGCGATTTGCGTAAGATTTAATATCAATGTCCCGAGCTTGGCACCAATTTGCAGTATCTCCGGTAATAACTAAATCAGTGACTTTCGTTAAATCGGTAGTCTTTGTCGCGCCTAGTATCGTATATAATTTTTTAATTTCTTCTTTCCACTCTTCAATGGTTTGAATGGCTTTGTCAGTATCTCTTAAAGCTAAATGCAATATTTGACTAGATATGCCTACAAGTTCGGTGCCTAAGGCTAAAGCTTTAACAATATCCATTGGTTTACGAATACCTCCTGAGGCAATTAAATGGCTATCAGCTTTAACGGCATTGGCTTCGAGAATAGAAATGGGTGTGCTTTGTCCAATCGCTTCAAAATCATCAAGTTTAAAGTCTTTACGACGATAATTTTCAATTTGAGCAAAGTTTGTCCCCCCAGCACCACTGATATCAATGTATTTCACACCGATAGATTCCAGCAGCTGAATAGTTTCTTTACTCATTCCAAAGCCGACTTCTTTGACAATGACTGGGACATCAAGGCCGTTAACAATCTGTTCAATATTTTGAACCCAATTAGTAAAATTACGGTCACCTTCGGGCATCACAATCTCCTGCGGTGCATTCACATGGATTTGGAAGGCATTAGCTTCGAGTAAATCAACGACTTTTTTTGCATTCTCTAAACCATGACCAGCACCTAAGTTACCAATGACTAGGCCATCTTTCATGGTGTCACGAACAATACGGTATGAATCTTCTTGAGTTGAATCTTTTAGGGCTGCGCTAACTGAGCCAGTTGCCATTGCCAAGTTTGTTTCTCTAGCTACTATAGCTAACTTTTCATTCACCGACTTCGTCCAGTTACTCCCACCAGTCATGGCGTTAATAAAGAAGGGATAGTCAAATGACAAATCATCCATGTTCACATTTAAATTGACATCATCGATTGAAGTTTGTGGTAAGGAATGATGGACAAAATGAATATCAGAGAATGTACTTTGTTTTTCAGGGTAAAACTTTTCGGATAAGGACACATGTTCATTTTTTCTATTATTTTTCTTGACCATCAGTCTCTCCATTCTGATAAATTTTTAAATCCAAAGCTTGGATACCAACGTTGTCCCAGGCATCGATAATTTGTTTTTCAGAGTTAAAATCATCAATAAAAGCAATGCCGCAATCACCACCGCCAGCGCCAGAAGGCTTGGCACTGCCACCATAAGATTCTGCCACCTCGCATAATTTAGAAAGTAGAGGTGTCTCAATCAGTTTATCTTTTGAGTGCCCCATTTTAACTAACAATTCGCGGTTAAGTTGAATGAGCGCTAATATGTTTGCTGTGCTTTTTTGATTAAACGCTTGAATTAATTGTTTCACGCATTGATGGGATTTTTCTAAAAAGTTATTAAAATCCATTTGGTCTGAATCAGAATATATTTTACCTACTAAATTTTCGGTAGAAGCTGGTTCACCAGTCCATCCAACAAGAATTTTTAAATCATTAGGCAAATTAACTCGGCGAATGTGTAAAAGAGGCCAAGTCATACCTAATAACTCAGTTATTGACTTGGTCATAAGTTGATCTTTTAACCAATCTTTATCAAAAGCGGAATAAGCAATCATACCAGTAAATGCGCTAGCAGCTAAGTCACCAAAAGAGCCATTACTATTTAACCTTGAATGAGCGATAGCAGCTAATTTATAAACATCAAAGTCAGTAAATTTGACATTATAAAATGTTAATAATGCTTTGATTAAAGCGATGGTTACCGCACCACTTGATCCTAGACCTATTTTTTTACCATTTTGATCAAGCTCACTAACGATTCTAATATCATAAAACTGCATGGGAATATTTAATTCCTTAACATATGATTCAACAGTTTGGATCACTACTTTTGATAAATAATAGGGATTGGACCAATCAGAAAATTCAAATTGTCCATCTTCACGGATCCATTTATAAGGTTGCTCGCTATAACTAACCGATCTAAATTTTCCAATAAGCAACTCAGTTTGACTAATGGTTACTGTTAAGAAACGGTTTACAGTCATTAACATGGCTAAGTGTCCTGGGGTGACAACGGCATATTCACCGGCAATATATAATTTTCCTGGTACAGATATTGTAGCTTGCTTCATTTCATCACTCTTTATCTAAATATTGAATACCTTGACCTGGATTCGCTAAGATTAATTGATCTTGCGTATAACCATCATCAAGTAACTGTTTGTAAATATCTTTCAATTCTGCTTTTTTACCAATCATTTTAACGTTTGGGCCAGCATCCATTGTAAAGTAAACGGTGTAGCCTTGCTTTCTAAAGAATCTGACTTTTTCCATAGCGATGATACTCTCAGCCGTCCAATAAGTAAATGGTGGGTTTGCACCTAAGTTTGTCGCATGCATTTTCAGAGCATTACGCTCAGCAATCTGACCGACTGCTTCGATATCTTGAGCTTTAATGGCATGTTTCATATCCTGTAAATCCTGATTTAAGGTGTCTAACCATGCTTGGTAAAAAACTGAGGTGTTCACAGTCAATTTCATTCCTTGGCTACTAGAGACATCTTTTTTCTGATCATCAACGATAATAAATAACATACCAATATCCCAGTTCGCTTCATCGAATTGTTTAGCTACTGATGAGTGATCGTCATGACCTTTTTCCCACTCGACAAAGCCACCAGCGACACTTCTAGAAGCAGATCCGGATCCGCGGCGCGCTAATCTAGATAGTTCTTCTTCAGATAAATCTAAATCCAGCGCATTACTTGCAGCTCCAGCCAGGGCAGCTAAGCCAGAAGCACTGGATGCCAAACCGGCAGCTGTTGGGACATGGTTAATACTGTCAATCTTAGCGAACCATGAACAGTCCGCTCTTTCACGAACCAAATCTAAGATAACCAGAGCTTTCTTTAAGGAAACGCCAGATTGTTTTTCGCCATCTATCCACAACTCATCTTCTTTAAGAGCTTTATCAAACGTGACCTGAGTCTCCGTATAAAAAGCATCCAGAGTTAAAGATAGGGAATTGTTTTTAGGAATAATTAAGTCTTCTTGTTCTTTACCCCAATATTTAATTAACGCGATATTTGTTTGTGCGCGAGTCCACTGTCCAACCTTTTTACTCATGCGCGGTTTCACCTACTTCCGCTTGTAGTGGGTGAATCCATGTTTGAATTGCTCCGGCTTTTTCAAGTTCAGAGGCAATCTTTTTAGCATGTTCCATTGAATGAGCTAAAGCAATCATACAACCACCACGGCCGCCACCAGTTAATTTTGCACCTGCAGCACCAGCCTTTAAAGCAGCTTGTACTAAAGTATCTAGCTGGCGATTACTTACCGTTAAGTCTTTTAATAGACGATGCGTTTGATTCATGATTTCACCTAAAATCGGCACATTATTATCGATAATCGCATCTTTAGCTTGGGAAGTTAATTGACCAATACGATTCACTGCGCTAGTTGTTTGATCTTTTGCTGATTGAATCAGCTTTGCGACATCACCAACGGCTTCTTTCGTTTGTCCTTTAATCCCTGTATCAGCCGCGATTAAAAATCCGTCCATATCAAAGGGAAGTGAAGTTGGGCTTTCATCTTTTTTAAAGTAAATCGGAGATAAGCTGTTCACGATGGTTGAATCAATGCCACTCGGATTACCATGAGTGACTTTTTCAGCAGTATCAACAAATTCTTTAACAATCTTCTCCGTTAAGTCAGCCTCAAAATAGTTAAATAAAGCTTTTACTAAAGCTGTCGCTACGGCTGCACTGGACCCCATACCACGTTCAGGAGGAATTAAGCTCTCAACATCAATATGAAGACCTTGTGCAGAGACGTTTAAATAAGCACAAACATTATCAAGTGCTGTTTTGAATCCATCTAAAGCTTCAGGAATTTCACTTAAGTAACCTGTAAAATAATCACTATCAATGAATGTTTCGCCTTCAATCGACGTAATAGTCACTGTGGTTGTTGTCGCCATAAAAGGCAAGGCGATCGCAGGCATATTATAAACAACCGCGTGCTCTCCAATGAGAATAATTTTCCCGTGGGCAGTTCCTACTGCAGTTTTATTTAGAAGAGTCATCTTTTTTCTCCTTCATCTATGTTTAAATTCAGTGTTATGTTAACATTAATTAAAGTTATCCATTATAATTGTAATGGATTTAACCAATTTATTCTTAAAGAATTATTTAAAGATTGAATGAAAAGAAAAATTCGGAGGATAATGAATGGACAGTTCTGGTACTTTTTACATATATAATAGAGAAGATTGGAAGAAACTAAGGGAAAATGCCTCATTTTCATTAACTGAAAAACATTTGAACTCATTAAGAGCCTTGAACGACGTGATTTCGATGATTGACGTTGAGGATATTTATGTGCCCATAGTGCAATTATTAGATGTTTATATTCAAAACTTCTACGAAAAGCAAGATAAACTTGCTAAATATTTAAATGTTGATGATAAAAAAGAGTATAATCCGTATATCATCGGTATCGCAGGTAGTGTCTCGGTCGGTAAAAGTACCGTGGCTCGATTGCTCCGGACATTATTGAATGATTTTTATCCAGATAAAAAGGTAGAGTTATTAACGACAGATGGATTTTTATATCCGAATGAAATTCTTGAGGAACGCAATATGATGGACCGTAAAGGCTTCCCGGAAAGTTATGATATGCCTAGGCTCGTTAAGTTTTTAACTGATGTCAAAGATGGAGAACCTATGTTAGAAGTTCCAAAATACTCACACCAAATTTATAATATTGTGCCGGATGAAACCATTACCATCGATCGCCCTGATATTTTAATTGTAGAGGGAATTAATGTGTTGCAATTGCCATCTAACGAAACCATTTTTGTTAGCGATTTCTTTGATTTTAGTTTTTATGTTGATGCATCAGAAAGTCTAATCCGTAAATGGTATATTCAGCGTTTTGGTATTTTGCTCGATACAGCTTTCCAAGATCCTAATAACTATTATTACAAATTTACGGATTGGAATAGAGAAGATGCTTTTGGATACGCGAAAGATGTATGGAACAACGTCAATAAAGTTAACTTAAAAGAATATATTCTACCAACACGGTTGAGAGCGGATTTGATTTTACATAAAACTCACAACCACTATATCGATAAGATTTTGCTAAAAAGGTATTAATAGTGTGCAAAAATTGTGGAATAAGGCGTTTAAGTTGTAAAGATATTAATCTTGGTAGATAATATTAATTAGGAGGCGTGATTGCATGAAAACTTATGAAAAGATTTTTATAAATGGTAAGTGGCAAGAAGCTAATTCCAATGATTATAAAGAAGTGACTAATACAGCAACTGAAGAAGTGATTGCTAAAGTCAAAAGTTCCACAGAAGACGATGTCGATCAAGCCGTACAAGCTGCCAAAAACGCATTCAATGAATGGAATGAATTGAAGCCGGAAGAACGAGCTGAGTATGTTCAAAAAATTCTAGATGGCATCAAGGAAAGACAAGAAGAGATTGCAGAAACCATCACTAAAGAATTAGGTTCTGCTAAGAAATTCAGTAAGAATACTCAAGCTCAAATTTCAGTTCGCGAAATGGAAGCAACCTTAAAAGATTTTAAAAACTATACATTTGAAGAAGAATTAAACAATACGACAGTTCTTAAGGAAGGTGCCGGTGTAGTGGCATGTATTACGCCTTGGAACTATCCGTTAAACCAGATTCAACGTAAGGTGACCCCTGCCTTATTAGCAGGTAATACAGTTGTTGTTAAGCCTGCATCAGAAACGCCACTGACAGCTTTTATCTATGCTGAAATCGTTGAAAAAGCTGGCCTGCCAGCTGGTGTATTCAACTTAGTGACTGGTAAAGGATCAATAATCGGTGATTATTTAGCGGGCCATGAAGATGTGGCTGTGATTTCATTTACTGGATCAACCGAGGTAGGTAAAGGTTTATATGAAAAAGCAAGTACTAATGTGAAGAAAATTGTCTTAGAACTTGGTGGTAAATCAGTCATGCTGTATCTTGAAGGTGGCGATTTAGAAGCTGCTATTAAACAATCAGCAGGTACGGTGATTGATAACCAAGGTCAAACTTGCTCAGCTTTATCTCGTTTGTTAGTTCCGAAAGAAAAATTAGAAGAGACGGAAGCATTCATTAAAGAGTACTACAAAGACATTAAAGTCGGTAACCCAGCTGATGATGATGTTCGTGTTGGTCCAATGGTTTCTGAAGATCAATACAATACCGTTCTTGATTATATTAAGAAAGGGCAAGAAGAAGGTGCGGAAGTCTTAGTCGGTGGTAAAGCGATCGAGGGCAAAGGATTCTTCATCGAGCCAACTGTCTTTACCAACGTGACTAACGATATGACGATTGCTAGAGAAGAAATCTTTGGCCCGGTATTAACAGTTTTAACGTATGATACAGTTGAAGAAGCGATTGAGATTGCGAATGATTCACCATATGGTTTAAGCGGTGCAGTAGTTGGCCCGCAAAAAGAAGCGGTTGCTGTCGCACGCAAATTACGTACAGGTAACGTCACAGTGAACCAGGGGGACCGTAACCCAAGTGCACCGTTTGGCGGGTATAAAGAATCCGGATTTGGACGCGAGAACGGAACATACGCGATTGAGGACTATGTTGAATTAAAAGCGATATTTAAATAAATGGATTAACTAAACTAGCTGTTTTAAAAACAGGACAAGATAGATCATTAAAGTGATGAGTGTATGTACTTATCTCTATATAGTAGTGACGAATGGCTTAGGAATAGAACTAAAGCTAAATGCTACGCAAAAGATCTATAGTCCTGTTTTTTTATTTTTACTTTTAAAGTTATACCGTTTAATTATTGGCGTATTTAATAATTCAAAGCACTAACGGCAGATTTAAAACTTATTTTAATAACATTTAGTGTTAAACTATTTAATAACATAATCATTAACATTGAAAAACGTGAGTGTTATAATTGGTGTATACCATTATAATCAATCAAGCTACAGGAGGAAAAATGAGTAGATACAAGTATTCAGATGATAGCTTAGCGCTACATACTGATTTATATGAAATTAATATGATGTTAACCCACTGGATGAAAGGAAACGCGGAGAAGCATGCCGTATTTGAAATGTACTACCGCAACAATCCATTTGGTATGGGGTATACAATTTTTTCAGGGTTAGAACGTTTAATTGACTACATTGACAATTTAAAATTTACTGATAGCGATATTGCTTACTTGAGAGATAGTCAACATTATCCTGAAGAATTCTTAGAATTCTTATCAGATTGGCGTTTCAGAGGAACGATTCGTGCCTTTAAAGAAGGGGAAGTCGCTTTTGCGAATGAACCGTTAATTCAAGTCGAAGGACCAATTATGGACTGTCAATTAATTGAAACAGCCTTATTAAATATTATTAACTTTCAAACACTGATCGCAACGAAAGCTTCACAGATAAAAACTGTTGCCAAAGATGATTCAGTCTTAGAGTTCGGTTCACGTCGTGCACAAGAAGTCGATGCGGCAATCTGGGGAGCGCGTGCTACATATATTGGTGGTTGTGACGCAACAAGTAACGTCTTAGCTGGAAAATTATTTGATATACCAATTGCTGGAACACATGCTCATGCTTTAATTCAAGCATACCGAGATGAATATGCAGCTTTTGAAGCATATGCTCAAACTCATAAAGACTGTGTGTTTTTAGTTGATACGTATAACACACTGGAATCCGGTGTACCGAATGCGATTCGTGTCGCAAAAAAATATAAAGATAAGATTAATTTTATTGGTGTTCGTTTAGACTCAGGCGATTTATCTTACTTATCTAAACGTGTTCGTCAACAGTTAGATGAAGCAGGCTTTACAGAAGCGAAAATTTTTGCGTCAAATGACTTAAATGCAGACACGATTTTAAACTTAAAAATGCAAGGAGCTAAGATTGATGTCTGGGGTGTTGGAACGAAATTGATCACAGCTTACGATCAAGCAGCCTTAGGTGGTGTGTATAAGCTCGTTTCTGTTGAGGGTAACGATGGAAAGATGCACCGAACGTTGAAATTAACAGGAAACGCAGAGAAAATTTCAACACCAGGTAAGAAACAAGTCTATCGCATTCATAGTCAGAATGGCGCAAAGCCAGAAGGGGATTATATCGTTCTTTATGATGAAGACATTAGTAACGAAAATGAACTATTCATGTTCCACCCTCAACACCCATACATTAATAAAACAGTAAAAGACTTTACTTCAAGAGCATTGCTGCATGATATTTTTGTTGAAGGTGAGCTTGTTTACGACTTGCCAACGTTAGATGAAATTAAAGCTTACTCTGAAGAATCGCTATCTGATTTCTATGAAGAGTATAAACGAATTTTAAACCCAGAGAAATATCCTGTCGACTTATCTCAGAAGCTATATGATATGAAGATGGATGCCATCAAGCGGTTTAGAGAGTTATCGCAAAGACCTGAGTCACGCCAAGTATTTGACTCAGGAGATGAAGATGATTTCAAAGGAGAGTAATTAAAGTGGTTTCTGATATGCAAAAAGAAATTATAAAGCGAATGAAAGTTTCGCCGATGATCGATCCTGAAGAAGAAATAAGACGCAGTATCAATTTTATGAAGGCGTATATTAAAAAACAACCCTTCTTAGAATCTTTTGTCTTAGGTATTTCAGGAGGTCAAGATTCTACTTTATTAGGAAAATTAGCGCAAATGGCTGTCGAAGAACTTCGTGAGGAGATGCAATCTGATAAACCTATCTTTATCGCTGTTCGCCTCCCTTACGGAGAGCAAATTGATGAACATGAAGCCATGCAAGCTATTGAATGGATGAAACCTGATCGAACGTTTCGTGTAAATATTAAAGATCAAGTCGATTCACTCGTTCGTGTTTTAGAAGATCAAGGACTACCGATCAACGATTTTAATAAAGGAAACATTAAAGCCAGAGAACGTATGGTAGCTCAATATGCTATTGCCGGCGAATTTAATGGTGTTGTATTGGGATCCGATCATTCTGCAGAGAATGTTACAGGCTTCTTTACAAAACATGGTGACGGGGCGAGTGATTTGAATCCTTTATTCCGTTTAAATAAGCGTCAAGGCAGACAATTACTTGAATATCTTAACGCACCGGAAAACTTATATAATAAGGTGCCAACAGCTGACCTTGAAGATGATAAACCAGGCTTATCTGATGAAGATAAATTAGGAGTTTCTTATGAAGCTATTGATGATTATTTAGAAGGTAAAGAAATTTCTGGTAAAGATCAGCAAATAATTGAAAAATGGTTTAATCAAACTGAACATAAACGACATTTGCCAGTAACCATCTTTGATGATTTTTGGAAATAAAATTTTAGAAAGAAAGTGTTAATAGATGTCAACAGTTTTTATTGGAGCAACAATCTACAGTGGTGAGACAGTAATCGATAATGGATATATCCGATTTGATGAGACGATTCAAGAAGTAGGACCGATGACTGAGTATGAAGAACAAGATAACGATAAAATCATCGACGTCACGAATAAAAAAATTATTCCGGGATTTATTGATATCCATAGTCATGGGGGATATGGAATCGATAATATGGATGCTGATCCTGAAAAAATTAATCAGATGGTTGATGAATTTTTAAATGAAGGGATTACTTCTTATTTCGCAACAACAATGACTCAGACACCTGAGAATATTGAAGCCGCCCTAATCGCAATTAAAGAAGCCATGAAACTCAATGACCGTATTTTAGGTATTCATGTCGAAGGCCCATTTATTAATGTGGAATATAAAGGAGCGCAATCACCTGATCACATTATCCCAGCTGATGTTGAATTAATGAAAAAATGGCAAGAATTAAGTGGTGGTGCGATTCGTTTGGTGACTTATGCACCAGAACAAGAGAATGTGGAATCTTTTGAAAAATATTGTCTAAGTGAAGATATTGTTCTCTCAGCGGGACACTCTGCTGCAGTATACAGCGAATTAAAAGAGTCCAGCGCAACACATATTACGCACTTGTTTAATGGCCAGCGTGGATTACACCACCGTGAACCAGGAGTTGCGGGATACGGCTTGTTAGAAGGCAATGTGATGGTTGAAATGATTGTTGATGGTCATCATATTGATCACAAAATGGTTGACTTTGCTTACCGCATTAAAGGAGCAGAAGGTATTGTTCTAATTACCGACTCAATGCGTGCTAAAGGGTTACCAGATGGAGTAAGTGAACTTGGTGGCCAAAAAGTTATTGTTAAAGATGCGACAGCGAGACTTGAGAATGGCAGCTTAGCTGGATCTGCCTTAACCTTTATCGATGCCTTCCGCAATATGATTGAATTCACCAATTGTTCTATTGAAGAAGTCGTTTTAATGTCTTCAACTAACCAAGCAAAAGAATTTAACTTAGCCACTAAAGGATTATTAAAACCAAATTATGATGCTGATTTTTTAGTCTTAGATCATAATTTAAATCTTGAACAAACGATTTATGGCGGTCAAGTACATCAGTGTCAATAAAATAGGTGAGGTGACATAAGATGCCAGATGGGAAGATTCCTGTATATATAAAGATTCATAACCAAATGCGCGAGTGGATCACTCAAGAAAAATGGCAAGAAGGTGAGAAGATACCATCTGAACGTCAATTAGCCAAAACATTTGATGTGAGTCGGATGACAGCCAGACAAGCGGTCAATACGCTGGTAGCAGATGGGTTGTTAGAACGCCGCGTTGGCTCAGGAACTTACGTCTCTGCAAAAAAAGTTAGAGAAAAAATGAGTGGCGTTTCCAGTTTCACTGAAACGGTTGAACGTTCTGGTAAAAAACCATCTAGTCAGCTTATCTCGTACTATGTAAAGACACCAAGCGATAGTGAAACAGAAAAATTAAGGCTTGAATCTGAAGATAAAGTGATCGTACTTGAACGTGTTCGTTATGCGGATGGCGTACCGATTTGTTTTGAAGAAGCCACTATACCAGCTTCTATCGCTAAAGGGTTGAGTAAAGAAAGCATCACTAAACAACTTTATCAAACATTAAAAGAGCAAGGCGTTTTAGATGTCAGTTATGCTGAGCAAACGATCTCAGCAGGCTGGGCAAGTGAAGCAGTCGCAGAAATGCTTAATATTAACCGTGGAGACTCAATACTAATGCTTCGTCAGGTGACTTATAGTCAGGAAGACGTGCCTTTTGAATATGTGCGTGCTAAGTATGTCGGTGAACGTTACGAGTTTTATTTAAGATCAAACAAATAATCTAAACAGAAAAGAACCATTCAGACGATCATTAGTCCGAATGGTTCTTTAATTTAACACATCTGTATAAAGTAATAATAAGACCACAAACGACTCTTTTCGTTTTATTCTTTTAACTCATCACTCGTTTGAAGCTGCTCGGTTGTTGAATGTCTACTATGAACATTTAAATGATCTTGTAATTCTTCAGAAACTTCCCCTAACGATTCTTCAAATGGAATAAACGTATACACATTTAAGCCATAGTGTGGGAAGTACTCAATACGATCTTCACCAGCTATTTGGTAAGTATCGATATTATTAACAGCATCACGATAATTCATCGCTAGACTTAACATTTGATTTCCAGTTAAGTTCGTTTTTAGATAAGGTGAAGTTGCCTCTAAAATCGGATTAAAATTGGTTAATAAGTTGAGACTTAATAATTCATCAAGCAATGCTTCGACAACTTGTTGTTGGCGCTCTTGACGGCCAAAATCACCACGAGGGTCTTGTTTACGCATTCGTGAATATCCCAGGGCTTCTTCACCATTTAAAGTTTGTAATCCTTCTTTGATTTCGATGGGTTCATTATAATTTAAAGAGTTGCTTTCTGTAAATTCAAGGTCAGAATAAACTTGAATACCACCAACTACATCCACTAATTCTGCTAGGCCCTTGAAATCCAAAATGGCATAATGTGAAATAGGAATATCAAGAATCTTTTCAACTTCAGTAGTCATCAAGTCTATGCCGCCATAAGTGTACATCGCATTAATTTTCTCTGTAAAGCCGAAGTTGGTTTCTACTAACGTGTCACGTGGGATAGATACTAATTTCATATCATTAGAATCGGGGTTAATCGTTGCAACCATAATCGTATCTGTTCTTGACGAAAGATTAATATCCATATCCATACCTAAAAGTAAGATAGAAAAAGGTTTTTTCTCTTCTATAAGTAATTTCTCTTCATTCATTGAAGGACTAGCCCCGTCTGACATAGTTACTTCATCTAAGAATTGATAAATCGAAGTCGCATAATAAGTAACACCAGCTAGTAATGATAAAAATATAACCATTAAAAATATAAAGAGCGAGCGTTTCCATCGTTTTTTACGGTGTCGGTCACTACGACGCATAGATTACAAGCCCCCTTTCTACGTAGTAATTAAAGTTAATTTAATCAAAAATTTCTTCTTCAATATAGGCGTTTGGCCCTTCTTCAAACATAGCTTGACCATTTGTCCAATTCATTGCTTCATCTTTAAATGTTTTTAGCAGTTCTGGTTTTACAAAACACTTGAATGTCACAACGTCTGTATATTTAATATCATTTAATAAATAATTTGATTCTTGTAATAAGTTTTCAGTTTGACCACTGATTGGATATGGAACAGTCAAGTCAACGGCTTGTAAAAGTTGACGGTGAACCATCCCAATTTTTTTAACTGCTTCATTCACACTACCACCATAAGCACGAATCAGTCCACCGGCTCCTAATTTTTTACCACCAAAATAGCGAGTGACAACAGCCGTCACATTTTTCAAATCTCGTTTTTTAAAGATTTCTAACATCGGCACACCAGCTGTTCCGCTTGGCTCACCATCATCGTGTGCACGTTGTGTTTCGTGATTCATACCAATCGTATAAGCAGAACAATTATGCGTTGCCTTCCAATGTTCTTTCTTAATACTTTCGATAAAATCTAAAGCTTCTTCCTCTGTATCTGTTCGTTTTAAATGACAGATGAAGCGTGACTTATTAATTTCAATTTCGTGAATTCCATCTTCTTTAATTGTTAAATAACTTTCCATTATGTCACCTACTTAAATCTAACCTCTATTGTATCATACAGAACGTATTGAATTCACTAGGCTAAATCAATTTACATAAATAATATTTTATCTAAAATGCGTATGATGTACTGAGGTGACATCATGAGTGAACGCTTAATATACGGTCGACAACTGTTAAAGAACGAATTACCTTTTGAGTTGGTTCAACAATTAGAGCATTCAAATAATGCTAACACTTTACATATCCAAACCCAATCTGGCTTTAATGAAGACCGAAAAAAATGGTTTTGTAGGCGATGTAAAAGTGAAGTGAAGCCTATGAAACCATCATATTGTCAATGTAGTCTTGAGGAATGCGGCTACTGTACAAACTGTATTCAAATGGGAAAGGTTAAACGATGCTCAACATTTTACTGGTTGCCTGAACCGAATCAATTCCCGCGTGTTGAAAATACACTCGCTTGGGGAGGTACACTATCTGATCAACAAAGTCAGGCTGCAGACGATATTATACACTCGATTAATCATAAAGAAACACGATTAATCTGGGCGGTAGCTGGCGCAGGAAAGACGGAAATGTTGTTTAAAGGTATTGCTTTATCACTTGAACGTGGTTACAGAATCGGTATTGCCTCACCGCGTGTAGATGTTTGTTTAGAGTTATATCCAAGGCTTCAACAAGCTTTTCCGAAGATCCCAATTAGTTTATTATACGGTGGGGTGGATGAACCATATGAGTATACACAGTTGACCATTGCTACTACGCATCAACTCATGCGTTTCAAAGAAGCGTTTGACCTTCTTATTATTGATGAAATAGATGCGTTCCCTTTTGATGTGGAAAAAACGCTACAAACTGCCGCAAAACAATCACGTAAGACAGAATCAACGCTCATTTATTTATCAGCGACTCCAAATTATGAAATGCAAAAGCAAATCAAACACAAAAAATTAAAGGCATCAATCTTACCTGCTAGATATCATGGGCATCCTTTACCCGTGCCAAAAATCAGTTCACTTTCAAATTGGAAAAAGAAGTTACTTCAAAAAGATACCCCTTCAAAGTTATATCAACATATGGATCATTTGCTGAGCAAGAAAAAAAGATTTTTAATTTTTATTCCAAATATAAAGTGGTGTAGAGAATGGGAGAAGGTCATGAGGCAAAAATATAATAAATATCAATTTGAATGTGTCCACTCTCGAGATGAAGACCGAAAAGAAAAAGTTTTATTAATGAGAAAAGAATCTTTAGATTTTTTGATTACCACAACAATTTTAGAACGAGGCGTTACTTTTAAAGATATTGATGTCATTGTTGTAGGTGCAGATGATGGCATTTTTACAGAATCATCATTAGTTCAAATTTCCGGTCGAGTAGGCAGATCACCGCAGTTTCCAACTGGTAACATTACTTTTTATTATGAAGAAATCAGTCTGTCGATGAAGAGAGCGATAAAGCAAATTAAAAGAATGAATAAAATGGCTAAGAAAAGAGGGTTACTTCATGGCAAATCCTGACTATTGCTTGCACTGTCAAAAAGTGTTAGATACGCCAACATCATTTTCAGATTTATTTTTATTGCGTCAATTAAAGAAAGAGCTGTTATGTGATGAGTGTTTTCGGTTATTCAAACCCATTAATTATTCATCAGCTTGTTCTGGATGTAGTAAACCAGATCATGATCCAGGTACATTATGTGAGGATTGTGAACATTGGCGTACAGTATATCCGGGATTTGAAACAAAGAACCTTAGTCTCTTTGAATATTCAACATTCGCTAAAGCATGGATGATAAGATTTAAAATGATGGGAGATATCAGATGCGGTATGGTATTTAATAAAACTTTAGAAAAAATAATTAAAACAGAATTTCGTGATTATATACTTATGCCGATACCTTCATCCAAAAAATCTCTTTCTCAAAGAGGGTTTAACCAAATTCAAGTTATACTTGATTCAACAAAGCTAACCTATAAAAAATTACTGACGAATCATTCATATAGCATGAATCAATCAAAGAAAAATCGCTCGGAAAGAATGAAAAGTTCCCAACCATTTGAACTGAAAAATAGGAGAAACATAGTAAATAAAAAGCTATTAATCATTGATGATGTCTATACGACAGGACGAACAGTTTTTCATGCAAAAGAATTACTTTATCAAAACGGTGCACAAAAAGTTGATAGCCTCACGGTGTTCAGATAATTGAAAAGATAAGAGTCAAATAAGCTGTAAATCACTGTCAGATGATTAACGTGCTTGATGTACTTATCTTGAATAAACAAGCGCTATCAATTATAATATAAGTGAGTAAAAGATAATGATTTTGTTATCTGTTTACTAATTTAGGTCGTTGTATGAATGATATTCATGCAGCTAATGGAAGGGTGCAGTACTATGTTAAGATTTAATATACGTGGCGAGAATATCGAGGTAACTCAAGCCATTCGAGATTACACCGAGAAAAAAGTGAGCAAGATTGAAAGATATTTTAATCGTGATTTAACCAATGTTGAAGCTCACGTTAATTTAAAAACCTATACTGATAAAACCGCTAAAGTGGAAGTAACAGTTCCACTACCAAATGTGGTGTTAAGAGCGGAAGAAACATCGCCTGATATGTATGGTAGTATTGATTTAGTTGCCGATAAGTTAGAGCGACAAATTAGAAAATATAAAACTAAAGTAAATAGAAAGAACCGTCGTCAAAATTTAAAACGTCCTGAAGCAATCGATCCAGATTTATGGGCTGAAGATATTCCGGGCTTAGATGATGACCATGAAGATGATGTAAGCTCTTCAATTGTTCGTACGAAACAAGTTGACTTAACACCAATGAGTCCTGAAGAAGCAGTATTACAGATGGATATGTTAGGTCATGACTTTTTCATCTTTGAAGACTCAGAAACAGAAGGCGTAAGTGTTGTTTATAAACGGCACGATGACCAATACGGTTTATTAGAAACATAGTTTAACTTAATAATTAATAAAAGCTGGAGAGATCTCCAGCTTTTTATTTGAAATTTTTATAAAATGACTTGTTTACAACAGTGGTTTTGATTTATGATTTTGGATCGTTTTATCATAAATGAAAAAGTGGTTTGGGATGCTCGCATGCTTCTTTCGGTAC
>DATGUS010000012.1:0-10224 GCA_035301245.1 Alloiococcus sp.
TGGCAAAGCAATTAAAGCAAGTGGCATTGACCGTGAAGAATTATTTGTAACAACAAAATTATGGAATGATGCGCATGGTTATGAAGAAGCGAAACAAGCCATTGACGAATCACTAGCGAAACTGGATTTAGATTATGTGGAGTTGTACCTTATTCACTGGCCAAATCCGATAGAACATCGCGATAATTGGGAAGAGCCGAATGCTGAAGCTTGGAAAGCGATGGAAGAAGCAGTTGAGGCAGGAAAAATTAAAGCGATAGGCATCTCTAACTTTATGATTCACCACATGGAAGCATTACTAAAAACAGCGAAAATAAAACCAGCTATCAATCAGATTTATTTAAACCCAAGTGATCATCAAGAAGAAGTTGTAGAGTACTGTCGTGATCATGATATTTTAGTGGAGGCCTATAGTCCGTTAGGTTCAGGACGTATCTTTGAAATCGATGATCTAAAAGATATTGCTCTAAAATATGATAAATCAGTGGCGCAAATTGTTTTGCGTTGGCATTTAGATAAAGGGTTTGTACCACTACCTAAGACCGCAACGATGGAACGTGTTGGAGAAAATGCGGATATTTTTGACTTCAAATTGTCAGAAGAAGATACTAAAAAGATTGATTCTTTAGAAGGTGTCGCTGGAACTCACTCAGATCCAGATCAGAAAGATTTTTAATTCAAAATTTTATTAGGTGAGTATGGTTATACTCAATGATTCAGCGTTTTAAGTGCCCCAATATGATAGCCATGGAGCTTATAGCCTTGTCGTTGGTACATATCTTTAACAGAATCCTCTCCGTCAGCAATTAAAATGACTGTCTTATCTTTCTCTGTTGCTTCTTCCATTACTTTTAACTGTAAGCTTGTAGCTATTTTTTGATGACGATAATCTTCATGGACAAGTACATCATCAATTTCAATAAACTGTTTGCTTTCAAATGTCAGTAAACTACCGACAACAGTATGATTAATTGTAGCGATATATAGCCTAGAATGTTCATTTTCTACGAGGTCATCATAAAATGTTCGTTTTTTATTGGCGAATTCTAGACCATATTCTTTATCACTAGGATAATTAAATGATTTAAATGCATTTAAAGTCTGATCATTCACTATTTCAACAGTTACATGATCATTTCCTTTAGATGGTTTGAAGGATGTCGGCTCAATGGAATAAAGCTCCAGTAGGTCTAACATATAAGCTTCACGATTAAAATAATTAGTTACTTCATTCGTTAATCCCGTATTCAATGGCCAAAAGAAACGTAGATGATTCATTTGGTTTTGGCGATGGGAAACCAACTGCATTTCTTCAATAAGCTTGAATTCCTGCAAATAAGGCTGAAATTTTAAAATAAAGAAATTTGAATCATATCGCCAAGGGTATGACTCTGACAAGTATTGCACAAAGAATTCATTTTCATCAACGACCGTACTGTGGTGTTTAAATATGGTCAAATCAATCATGATTAAAGTTCCTCTCGATTAGATGTATATAGCAATTAGTTATATATTAATACATATTTCTCCAAAAGATTACTATTGTGTTACAAAAAGAGCTCATTTGTCAACGAACTATAACACAACTCTATGTAAGGTTATGTTATCATAAATGACAGACATATGAGATTTGATTTTTCATTTCTACATACAACAACTATCTGAAACGAAGGAGAACACATCATTGAAGAAGAATCAATTAATTAAAATATTAGCTGCCTCAATGATTAGTGCGCAATTTGCATTGTCAACACAAGTCATTTTTGCAGAGGAAACTTCTGATCGTTTAGAAGAACTACGGCAGAAACAAAATGAATTAGAATCTGAATCATCAGCTATTGAATCAAATATTCAAGGATCAAAAGATCAGATGAATTCATTGTCAGAAGAGAAAGCAAACTTACAATCTGAAATTTCAACTATTCAATCTAGCGTGGATCAACTGATTCAAGAGATTAATCAAAGTGAAATAGAAATTCAAGAAAAAGAAGAAGAGATTAATCGTCTAAATGAACAGATTGAAACGTTAAAAGATAATATTGAAAAACGTACTGAAAAGATTGAAGATCAAGCACGTGCGGTTCAACAATCAGGCGATGCGAATTCATTTATTAATGTTTTATTATCATCAGAAAACTTCGCAGACCTAGTTGACCGTGCTAAATTCATCTCAGAAATTGTTTCATCAAACCAATCAATCATTTCTGATCAAAAGAAAGATCAAGAAGCTCTAGAAGAAACAGAAGCTCAAGTTGCTTTAGAACAAGAAGCTCTTGAAGAAACTAAACAAGGTTTAGAAGTATCACGTAATAATCTTGTTAACCAGCGACTAGCTCTCGAAACGCGTGTGACTCAAGTACAAGAAGAGTACAACTTAAATGAGCAAGATCTAAATTCATTATTAAGTCAAAAAGATGAGATTGCAGCGAAAACAAATGATATTAATAATCAAGTTCAAGCTGAGCAAGAACGTCTAGAACAAGAACGTATTGAGCGCGAACGTCGTGAACGTGAAGAAGCGGAACGAATTCGTAAAGAAGAAGAAGCTCGTGCAGCTAGAGAAGCTGAAGCGGCTCGTCAAGCAGAACAAGAAGCTCAAGCTCAAAAAGAACGTGAAGCTCAAACAAAAGCTGAGTCAGAGCGAAATGTACAATCTGAACAAAGTCAAAATAGCCAACCTTCTCAACAATCTAAAAGTACAGTAAGCCAGACACAGACCGTTTCACAATCTAAAGCAGCATCAGCTGCACCTGTCCAATCCGGTGGCTGGGCACGTCCGGCAAATGGTTATATTTCTTCAAGATTTGGTTACCGTACACACCCTATCTTTAAAACCAGACGCTTACACGCAGGTGTTGACTATGCGGGTAGTGGAACAATCAGAGCAGCTAAAGCTGGTACTGTCGTATCTGCTTCATACTCTGGTGGACTAGGGTATCACGTTCGTATTAACCATGGTAATGGGCTTACTAGTGTTTATGGACACATGCAACCTGGTTTACATGTAGCACCTGGTCAATCAGTATCACAAGGCCAAAGTTTAGGGATTATGGGATCTACTGGAGCTTCTACAGGAGTACACTTACACTTTGAAATTCACAAAAATGGTGTACCAGTTAACCCACTAAGTTATGTAAATTAATATAATTATAAACACTCTCTTTCTTAAAGGAGAGTGTTTTCTTTACCTAAAGTTAGGTCTATGGTTTAATAAAAAAGAATATGCATTTATAAACACTGGAGGACAATTATGATTACGTCTCGACAAAATGGTCAAGTTAAAACTTGGATTAAACTAAATAGAAAGAAAGAACGTGAAAAAACGGGACTTTTTATTGCTGAAGGTTTTCACTTGGTAGAAGAAGCGATTAAGTCTCAAATGTCTATAAAAGAATTAATTATTTCTGAAAAATTGAATAACGATTTACCCAATTATACTAACGGATACCCTCAAACAGTCATTTCAGATGAGCTGAGTAATGAAATTGCGGATACTGAAACGCCACAAGGGATTTTTGCTGTTGTAGAAATGCCAAAGCAATCAAATCAATTACATTCTAAGGTATTATTACTAGATCAAGTACAGGATCCTGGAAATCTTGGCACAATTATACGTTCAGCAGATGCAGCAGGTTTTACTCAAGTAATCTGTGGGGAAGGAACAGTTGATCCCTATAATGCGAAAGTACTACGATCAGGACAGGGGAGTCACTTTCATGTCGATATCCAATCAGCTGACTTAAACGAATATATTTCAAAATTAAAACGTCAATCAATACCCGTATATGGAACGGATCTTTCTAAAGATTCGATTGACTATAAAACTGTTTGTCCGAAAGATAAAGTGGCGATTATAGTTGGTAACGAGGGCAGTGGGGTCAATAAGGAATTACTTGAACTTGTAGACGGGACATTGCATGTACCCATTAAAGGACAAGCAGAGTCATTAAACGTTGCTGTTGCAGCAAGCATCTTAATGTTTCATTTATCAAATTAGTTCACAACCCCTCTAGACAGTGTAATATCAATAAGAATGACAAATAATTTTGATTTAAAGTGTTATTAAAGGTATAATGACAAAGTGAGTCTAGTAACCGATTAAATGTTGAAACAAGGAGTTTTGATATGGTTTTTAATGAAGAAATTTGGAAATATGACAATGAATATTTATCTTATGTATCAGACTTAATTAATGACGAAAAATTAAGAAAGTTAGATGATATTGTTCATCATCACTTTACCACTCGATTTAAACATTCAATATACGTATCTTACGTCAGTTACCGATGGGCTAAGTATTTTGGTTTAGATGCTAAATCAACAGCACGTGCGGGTTTATTACATGACTTTTTCTTAGAAGATAGAACAGAAATTGTAAAACTTGAACAAGGTTCACACAATTTTGTTCATCCGAAATTAGCTCTTGAGAATGCGAAAGCATTAACTAAGATTAGTAAAAAAGAAGAAGATATTATTTTAAAACACATGTTTTTATGTACAAGATGTAATTTTCCAAAATATAGTGAAAGTTACATTGTTACAACAGTGGACAAATATTGTGCGATTGCCGAAGTTGCTCGCCCGATTAGAGAAAAAGTATTTACTAAATTAAATGCCTTAAAAGGAATGTTGGCTTTCGAAGGTTAATAAAATTTTACCACTAAGCTAGGTGACTGAATTGTTAACCTACTAAAGCCATTGATAATAATAGATATAAAAGATAAAATGACAGTTAATTACTGTCGTTTTCTGTTTTTTAAGGGTTAAACTGATAGGTAGCGAGGTATTAATATGTCATACATAGAATTTAATAAAGAAACATATTACAATGATTTATTCATTGCGATTAAAAACATCGATCGTCCAACTTTTAGAGAGTTGTTTTTACGTCTTCATGATAGAGATAAGAATGAAGTCTTTCATCTTGTCGGTGATCAGTATAAAAAGAATATTGCAGAATTACTTCACCCAGAAGAATTTGAAGATATGTTCAAAATTATGCCGATTCAGGATCAAGACGCAGCGATTGATTATCTGCCAGATGATTACATTGTAGAAGTTTTCGATCACTTGCCTTACGATGATATTGCCTATTTTATAAATCGTTCAAATGTAGTGGATGAATCATTCGTTTTAAAATATTTAGGTTCATCCAAACAAAAAGAAGTTCTTGAAATATTATCATACGCTTCCGAAACAGCCGGATCGATAATGACTAAAGAATTCATCAGTGTGTATGAAACACAAACAATTCCACAAGTCATTCAATACTTACGACAAGTAGGAGAAGATGCAGAAACCATTTATACCATTTATGTGGTTGATGACCATGAACGACTAATTGGCGTATTCTCATTGAGAGAATTATTAATGGCACCCAAAAATAAAACGATTGCTGATATTATGAACTCACCAGTGATTAGTGCTTCGGTTGATTTAGATCAGGAAGAAGCAGCTGATCTTATGCAAGATTATGACTTAACAGCTTTGCCGGTCATTTCTCATGACAGAAAACTTAAAGGGATTATTACAATCGATGATATTATCGATGTCCTAGAACAAGAGGCAGAAGAAGATTTTAATGAATTTGCAGGTATTCGAAAGCAAGATATCCAAAATGAATCAGGTAAACGTAAAAATGTAGTTCAAATGGCATTGAGTCGAACACCTTGGTTAGTCATCTTTATGGTATCAGGCTTGTTTATTGGTAACTTGATGAATCTATTTGAAAGCACACTTCAACAAGCTGTCCTATTGTCGGTTTTTATTCCAGCCATTATGGATACTGCTGGTAACGTGGGGACTCAATCACTAGCGGTAACGATCAGTCAAGATCGCTTGTTTGAGAGCACTTTGAGTGAAAAATTAAAAGCCATTCGCATGGAAATTTTATCCGGTTTATCGATGGGGTTCATTTCCTCAATTATGATGTTAGCAATCATTACTTTCGTATACCGTGATTTTACTATAGCTTTTATTGTCTCACTAACATTGACTCTGACGATTGTGGTATCGGCTGTTGTTGGGACAGTTATTCCGATGTTATTTGACAGACTAGGTTTCGATACTAGTGTTGCTAGCGGACCATTTATTACAATCATTTCCGATGCACTGAGTTTATTGTTTTACTTTTCAATTGCTACAATCATTATAGGGTAGGTGAATAGATTGAATTCAATACAAATTAATAAAGAAAAATACTATGATGATATTTATCTAGCGTTCGATAACGATGATCGCAAAATGTTTAGAGAGTTATTTTTAAGACTTCATGACCGAGATCAGCAGGAACTGTTCCATTCACTTTATCCAGAAAAAAAGCGCAAGATAGCTGACTTTCTAACACCTAAAGAATTCTCTGAAATTTTTGAGTATATGGAAGTTGAAGACCAAGAAATAGCAATCCAAACACTCCCAGATAGTTTTATTGCTGAGATGTTCAATAATTTAGCAAACGATGATGTTGTGGAGTTCTTAACTTTAAGTGATGAAATTGATCAAGATGAAATTTTGGACATGATGGATTCTGATGAGCGTAGCCGCGTTAGAGAACTACTGACTTACGCAGAAGATACGGCTGGATCTATTATGACAAAAGAATTCATTTCGATTAAAGATTCTGATACTGCTGCCAAAGTTATGGCCAGTTTAAATACACTAGCAGACGATGCTGAAACCATCTATTACTTATACGTATTAAATGATAATGGTCAACTGGTTGGGGTGTTATCATTACGAGATTTACTTTTAGCAAATGATCAGGACCTTGTCAGAGATATTATGTTTGATACCGTGACATCTGTTAGGATTGATATGGATCAGGAAGAAGTTGCAGGAATCATTAGAGATTATGACTTGCTTGCGCTTCCAGTCTTAAGTCACGATGGTCGTATGCAAGGGATTGTAACGGTCGATGATATTATCGATATTATTGAAGAAGAAGCCACAGAAGACTTTATTGAATTTGCGGCGATTAGACCGAGTGATTCAGAAGACAAAGAGTCAACTGTTTTAAGTGTCACGAAACAACGAGTACCTTGGATTTTAATTTTATTAATCCTTGGGTTACTCAGTGGTAGTGTGATTGGTTACTTTGAACACACATTGGAGTCTGTAGTGATATTGGCAGCGTTCATCCCCATGATTATGGGAACCGCTGGTAATATTGGTACACAATCTTTAGCAGTTGCGGTAAAGAATTTATCCGCTAATCAAGATGACAACGACAGTATTATGGCCATTATTAAACGTGAAGTTTTAGGTGGCATGATTATCGGTACCATTCTCGCTATCATTCTAGTGGTGTTGGCGTTAGTCTTATATCAAAACACTGTATTAGCTTTAATTGTTAGTTTAGCAGTCTTTTTATCAACAATCTTTTCAGCGACAGTGGGAGCAGTTGTGCCTCTATTTTTCGATAAGATCAATATCGATCCTGCGGTTGCTAGTGGACCTTTTATAACCACAATGAACGATATTATGGCATTACTCATTTATTTTGCGATTGCGACGTCTCTACTTGAACATCTGTAAAATCAAAATGAGTATAATAAACTTACTTTTTGAAAGTGAAAGCACCTCAAGCGTTTTACTTTAAGTATGTTTTGCTATATAATGAATGAGAGTTTGTGTGGTTTTAAAGACTTTACAAATCAGAATATAGAAGCTTTTCAAGATAGAAGAGGCGATTAGATGAGCTTGAAAACTATTGAAGAATCGACGACGATATGTCCAAAATTCGAACGTACTTTTTCAATTCTTGGTAAAAAATGGAATGGCATGATTATTGACTCATTATTGAGCTCTCCACTCCGTTTTAAAGATATTTCAACACGCATCCCTGGTATCAGTGACCGTGTGTTAGTTGACCGTTTAAAAACTTTAGAGTATGAAGGGTTAGTTAAACGCGTCATGATTGATAACACTAAAGGTTATTCGCTGTCTGAAAAAGGTTATGATCTTGAAGCAGTAATGTTGGAAGTCCAACGTTGGGCTGATGAATGGGTATGCGATAAAGACTTAGAGAAATAATAATTATCAACCTGAATTTAATATGTGATATGATTTAACAGGAAAGAGTAATTAAGCAGACTTTTAAAGAGAATCATCACCACGGCTGAAAGTGATGGTATCGAACACTTAATGAAGTTCACTTCTGTTTATGCCTAGTGCATAGTCATAATTTCAATAATGAAATCGGTATACACCGTTATGTATGGAGTGCAAAGTTAAACCTTTGAACTAGGGTGGTACCGCGATAGACCTCGTCCCTTATTTGGGATGGGGTCTTTTTTACATTTAAAAGCACTTAAAAGAAAGGAAGTAAATCATGAATTTACAACAAAAATTAGAAATGCTTCAAACAGAAGCATTAGAAAAAATTGATCAGGTTAACTCGATCGATGAATTGGAAGACATCCGTGTAACATACATGGGTAAAAAAGGAAAAGTGACCGGAGTCTTAAAAGGAATGAAAGACTTAACTCCTGAAGAACGTCCAGTTGTTGGTAAAACAGCCAATATTGTTAGTGGTAAAATTAAAAAGGCTGTCGAAAAAACAAAAGTGGATTTAGAAGAAAAAGCGCTGACAGAACAATTAGAAAACGAACGCCTTGATGTTACATTACCAGGTCGTTCGATTGAACCTGGTCAGCGACATGTAATCTTACAAGTTATGGAAGAAATTGAAGATTTATTCTTGGGCATGGGTTATAAAATTGTGGATGGTACTGAAATTGAAACGGATCAGTATAACTTTGAACGCGTGAACGTGCCGCAAGATCACCCAGCTCGTGATATGCAGGATACTTTTTATATTGATGATTTACACTTACTTAGAACCCATACATCACCAACTCAGCCAAGAGCATTAGAGAATCATGACTTCTCTACAGGACCTCTAAAGATGATCAGCCCTGGTAAAGTATACCGTCGTGATTCCGATGACGCGACTCACTCACACCAATTCCACCAAATTGAAGGTCTTGTGATTGACAAACATATTACAATGGCTGACTTAAAAGGAACGCTAGAAGTGATGGCCAAAAAATTATTTGGTGACGAACGACGCATCCGTCTACGTCCAAGTTACTTCCCATTCACGGAACCATCTGTAGAAGTTGACGTAAGTTGCTTCAAATGTGATGGTGCAGGCTGTAGTATTTGTAAGCAATCAGGCTGGATTGAAATTCTAGGTGCCGGAATGGTTCATCCAGACGTCCTAGAGATGAGTGGCGTGGACTCTAGCATTTATAGTGGGTTTGCATTTGGTATTGGTCCAGACCGAGTTGTGATGTTGAAATATGAAGTAGAAGATATTCGAGACTTCTATTTAAATGACCAACGATTCTTGAAACAATTTAAAGCGAAAGGATAGAGTGGAATGAAAGTATCATATAATTGGCTAAAACAATATGTTGATTTAAGTTCAGTGACAGCTAGAGAACTAGCTGACCAAATCACTTTAACAGGAATTGAAGTGGAAGGCATTGAGGGTAACGGTCAAGGATTAGAAAACCTTGTTGTCGGTTATGTTAAAAGCTGCGAACCAATGGAAAATTCAGACCACTTAAATATTACGCAAGTGGACGTTGGAGAAGATGAAACAGTTCAAATTGTCTGCGGTGCACCGAATATTAAACAAGGTCAAAAGGTGATTGTAGCCTTAACAGGTGCAAACTTACCCGGGAATATTAAAATTAAAAAGACAAAATTACGCGGAACAGAATCAAATGGTATGATCTGTTCTTTAGATGAATTAGGATTTAAAGAACAGGTGATTCCTAAATATGCCGAAGATGGTATTTATGTTTTACCTGATGAAGCAGAAGTAGGGGCAGATGCTTCTGAATACATCGGCTTAGATGATACCGTTATTGAATTTGACGTAACGCCTAACCGTGCTGATGTCTTAAGTATGCGCGGAGTAGCTCATGAAGTGGCAGCGATTTTAGACCAGAAACCAATATTTGAAGATGTTTCAGTTACTGAAAATAATGAATCTATCGATGATTATGTGAAAGTCGGAGTCGAATCAAAAGAAGATACTCCCTTTTATTCCACGCGTATTGTTAAAGACGTGACGGTGACAGAGAGTCCAATTTGGATGCAACGTCGTTTAATGGCTGCAGGCATTCGTCCTATTGACTCGATTGTTGATATTACTAACTACATTATGCTTGAGTATGGTCAACCACTACATGCTTTTGACTTTGATGCAGTAGG
>DATGUS010000013.1:0-49366 GCA_035301245.1 Alloiococcus sp.
AATCACATTGATAGTTTTTTTAGAAATTGTTCGATCATCCGCAAGTGTTGTACCATCTAAGTCAATAGCAATTAATTTTTTATTCATACAAACCTCCAGAACATGAAATCATCATTATCGTACCATATTTTCAATCATTTATGAAACACGTTTACTAGACAATTTAGGTGATTATGGTAAACTTATCATATGATAGTATTAGGGGGATTTTGATGGCTGAAAGGGGGATTTTGATGGCTGAAAATGTTAAAGTATGGTCTACAGAAGAGATTGAAAATATTAAAAAGAAAATAATGCAAGCACTTGAAACAGTGATTGATCCAGAATTAGGTATTGACATTGTAAACTTAGGTTTAGTTTATGAAGTCAATGTATTTAATGGTGGATATTGTGAAATTAAAATTACATTAACAACTATGGGATGTCCTCTAGCCGATGTGATTACTGATGATATTCACAATGCAATTGACCAAGTAGAAGAAATTAATGAGACAGATGTTAAATTAGTATGGTATCCAGCGTGGGATACGTCGCGCATGTCTAGATACGCTCGTATCGCTTTAGGAATTCGTTAAATCTATATACATTAGTTATAATTGAGGGCTATGACAAAAGTCACAGCCTTTTTATTTTTAAAAAAAGAAACGGAAATGAAGTAGGTGTTTCAATGAAGTATTCAACAAAAATAGAAAAATCCGTTGAATTAGCAAAAGAAATAGCTCGCAAAAATAATAATAAAACATTAGAAATCCCTCATTTTATTTTTGCTCTATTAGAAATAGACCGAGAAGTAGTTGCGATTTATAATCGATTGCAAGTAGATTTAGATGCACTTCAACAAGTGGTCTTAAATGAACTTGAGAAGCTTCCTAAAAATGATTTAGCTAAACCTTCAGATTATGGTAAACAAATGAGCCATCAACTTTACCATGTGTTTAAAGATGCTAATGCTTTAGCTGATGTGTGGCAGACTGAAGAAGTGACATCACAAACAATTATTATTGAACTGTTAAATCGCTATTACAATCCTATTGTTCAAGAACTAAGACAACAAGGTGTTACTAAGGAGCGATTAGAAAAAGTAGTGAATGGTTTGGATAAAGAAGAGGAAATCGAAGAAAGTTATCTTAATGAATATACGACGAATCTAACACAATTAGTGAAAGATCATAAAGTTGACCCGGTTATCGGTAGAACAAGTGAAATAAGAGATATTATTCGTATCTTAACTCGTAAAACTAAAAATAATCCAATCTTACTTGGTGAGCCGGGTGTGGGGAAAACAGCGATTATTGAAGGCTTAGCTCACCGGATTGTTAGCGGTGACGTTCCCAATCAATTGAACCAGACCAATATTTACTCATTAGATTTAGGTTCGTTGATTGCAGGAGCTTCTTATCGCGGTGAATTCGAAGAACGATTAAAATCAGTTTTAAATGAATTAAAACAAAAAGAGAATAGTTTATTATTTATCGATGAAATTCATACAATCGTTGGAGCCGGCAAAGCAGAAGGTAGTTTAGATGCAGGAAATTTGATGAAGCCTATGTTAGCTCGTTCCGAAATTAAAGTGATTGGTGCGACAACAATTAACGAGTACCGTCAGCAATTTGAAAAAGACAAAGCTTTAATTAGACGGTTCCAGCCTATTATGGTAGAAGAGCCTACTGTCGATGAAGCAATTGGCATATTAAGAGGAATCAGCAAACAGTTTGAGCAATACCATGGTGTAACAATTACCGATGAAGCGATTGTTAAAGCAGTTGAGTTTTCAAAAAGATATATATCTGATCAATTTCTGCCTGATAAAGCGATAGATATAATTGATGAGGCGAGTGCTTTGCTTAGTATTGAACTGAATTCGATTCCAAATAAATTAGATGAGATTAAACGTCAAAAAGCACAACTAAAAATAGAGATGTCAAGTCTACAGCTGAATGAAAAGTCTGAGCAAGATCAATATATTGTGATGAAAGAAAAAGAAAAAGCATTAACAGAACAAGAAAGTCAAGTTACAAAAGAGTGGCATGAGGAAGTAGAATTACGTACAAACCTAAAACAGTTAAATCAACAACTCCAAACAAGATTAGATGATTTAAAACGTTTCGAAGCAGTAAAAAAAAGTGAAGAGCTACAAAACCAAGAATTGACATTAAATCGTGTAGTTGATGATATTTCTAATCTAAGAAAACAGAAAAAGACAGTGGAGAATGAACTTGCCGAAATTAATGAACCATTAGTCATTGATACGGTTTCTAAAGATGAAATCATTGAATTAATCGCACACAAAACGGGTATTCCAATTCAACGTTTAGTGGAAAGTGAACGAGAAAAGTTAATTAACTTATCAAAAACGTTAAATCAAAAAGTTGTGGGACAAGAAGAAGCTGTTCAAGCGGTGTCAGATGCGATTATCAGATCAAGAGCTGGTATTCAAAATCCACATCGACCATTAGGTTCATTTTTATTCCTTGGACCAACTGGTGTAGGGAAGACTGAGTTAACGAAAGAATTAGCTAGGACTTTATTTGTTAATGAAAATAGTTTTATCCGAATTGACATGAGCGAATATATGGAAAAACATAGTGTATCTCGTCTCATCGGTTCACCTCCTGGTTATACTGGACATGAAGATGGTGGCCAGTTGACAGAAGCAGTTAGACTAAATCCTTACTCAATTATTTTATTAGATGAAGTAGAAAAAGCACACCGCGATGTCTTTAACCTATTACTACAAGTATTAGAAGATGGTGTATTAACAGATTCTAAAGGTCGAACAGTGGACTTTAAAAATACTATTTTAATTCTAACGAGCAACATTGGATCTGATCTGTTACTTGATGAATTAGATGAATTAGAATCAGATAAAATGTCGATGCAAGTCATTTCTAGTGAGACACGTTCAAAAGTTTTACAATTATTGAATGCTCATTTTAGACCGGAGTTTTTAAATCGCATTGATGATATTGTATTATTTAAACCATTATCTGAGCCGGTCATTACAGCTATTACTGGACTATTGATTAATGATTTAACTAATCGCCTTGATCAGCAAGGAATCAATTTAATTGTGAGTGAAAAGACATATGCTAAAATAGTCGTGGAAGCTTATGACCCCAAATATGGTGCGAGACCAATCAAACGTTATATAACTAACCATATTGAAACACCAATTGCTCAATTAATAATCGAGCATGGTCACTCAGATGGGGTTTCAATTACTGTTGATTTGGATGATAATACATTTAGGTTTAATTTAAAAGAATAAGGTGATTATTTGTCATTCACACATTTACAAGTAAAAAGTAGTTATTCTTTAATGCAAAGTACTATTAAAGTTAGTGAACTGGTTGAAAAAGCAAAAGAAATAGGTTTAAGTGCAATTGCCTTAACTGATCACAATGTGTTACATGGCGCAGTGGAATTTTATAAAGAAACAAAATCTCATGGGATAAAACCAATTATTGGTATGACGGCGGATGTTCAAAGTTTATATTATCCGTCATCATCCTATGAAGTGACTTTTTTAGCCAAAAATAAACAAGGCTATCAAGAATTGATTCAGTTATCTACAACAATTCAATTATCAAAGGAGAGCTTATCTAAGCAAACCATTGAAAACTTATCAGATCAAGTCATTGCGATTATACCTACTTCAAATAAAGAGATTTCGTATTTAATCAAACAAAATAACCGAGAAGAATTGCAAACGATATTTAATTTGTTCAAAGAAGCGTACTATGGCTTTTATCCGAGTCAGACCTCTGAAGAAATCAATCTAGCAGTACCACTTTTTAATGAAATGAATCTACCGATAATTGCACTCAGTGATGTCAGAGCACTGGAAGATGATTCAATGACACTCGATATACTTGAACATATTAAATTAAACGAAACTTTACAACTGGACACAAATGCTCGTATTGACTATTCATTACGAAACCCTGAAACGGACGAATTATTCTTTAAAGAAAATAATCTTGAAGAAGCTTTGGAAAACAACAAAAAAGTAGTAGATATGATTAACTGGGAGCTTACTTTAGGTGATACACAGTTGCCTCATTTTGAAATTCCTAAGGGGGATACAACCGATAGTTATTTAAGAAAGCTGTGTTTAAAAGGCCTGAAGCGTTATCACTTGGATGATAATCAAGACTATCTCGACCGTCTTGATAAAGAATTAACAGTAATATCTAACATGGGATATTCTGATTATTTCCTCATTGTTTGGGATGTTATGAAATATGCTCACGATAATAAAATTGAGACTGGATTTGGTCGAGGATCAGCGGCAGCATCACTCGTTGCTTATTTATTAAGAATTACGGATGTCGATCCACTAGAATATGATTTGCTATTTGAACGTTTCTTAAATAAAGACCGCTACACCATGCCGGATATTGATTTAGACTTTCCAGATAATAAACGTCATTTGATTTTAAACTATGTGTTAGAAAAATATGGGCAAGAACACGTTGCTCAAATTATGACGATTAGTACATTTGCAGCTAAGTCATCAGTTCGAGAAACACTACGTGTTATGGGAGCGTCGTCTGATACTATGAAAAGATGGTCCAATGCGATTCCAACACAAGCTAATATTACATTATCTGAAGCGTATCAATCGTCACAACCTTTAAGAGAAATTGTTAAAGAATCCAAAGAAAATGAACGAATATTTGAAAGAGCAAGAATAATTGAAGGACTGCCACGAAACTATTCAACACACGCAGCAGGTGTTGTGATGTCAAAAGAGCCATTAATGAATAATGTGCCCCTTCAACCGGGTGCAGGAGATATTTTAAATACACAATTTACAATGGATGACGTAGAAGCCATTGGTTTGCTTAAAATGGATTTCTTGAGTTTAAAAAATCTAACGGTACTGTCGAATTGCTTTAAATATAGTCAATTTGAAAAAGAGCAGTCAGTAACAAAAAATACTATTCCAATCAATGATCCTAAAACATTAGAGTTGTTTGTTAAAGGGGACACAAATGGCGTGTTCCAATTTGAAAAACAAGGCATTAAACAGGTGCTACGTCGTATGAAACCTTCATCAATAGAAGATATTATTGCGACAAATGCGCTATATCGTCCAGGACCAATGAAACAAATTGATTCTTACATTAAACGTAAACATGGTCAAGAACCCATTACATACCCACATAAAGATTTGAAATCAATTCTTGAACCCACATACGGTATCATGGTTTATCAAGAACAAGTGATGCAAGTTGCCACTAAGTTAGCCGGTTATACGTTATCTGAAGCGGATCAATTGAGACGAACCATGTCTAAAAAAATTCAGTCTGAGATGGATAGAGGACGTCAGAAATTTGTGTCAGGTGCTCTTAATAAGGGGTATAGCGAAAAGATTGCATTGAAAGTTTATGATTATATTGCTCGTTTTGCGAATTACGGTTTTAATCGAGCACACGCGGTAGTATATTCAATGTTGGCATATCATTTAGGTTATTTTAAAACCCATTTTCCTAAATCATTCTTCGCAGCGGTTATGACGGCGGATTGGGGCAATAGAGCTAAAATTAAAGTTTATGAAACTGAAATTAGAAAGCGTCAAATCAATGTACTTTCTCCTGATATTAATAAAAGTTTTAGAGGTTTTACGGTTAATAAAGATGGTATTCAATTTGGATTTAAAAGTATTTCCGGGATTTCAGAAGCCTTTATACAAAACATTATAAGCGTAAGAACAAAAGGTGGACCATTTGAGAGCCTAACTGATTTTTGTGAACGGATCGATGAGGCTTATTTATCGTTTGAATTAGTTGAGTTATTAATTAAGGTTGGAGCATTTGATCAAATTGGATATAATAGAAGGTCTATGGTTCAGTCGCTAAATGATTTGATTCCATCCATTGAAAAAAGTGGGGGAAATATAGAGCTATTCCAAATGTTAAAACCAGGTGAATCAAAAATTGAGGACTATACCCGTGAAGAACTCATTGATTTTGAACAGTCATTAACCGGATTCTATTTTACAGGACATCCAATGAGTCAGTTTACACCTCTAAGAAACCAATTTAATACAACCATGATTGACGAGCTTCCTACGGGTAACAATCATATTTTAATAGGAAAAATCGAATCCATTCGCAAAATTCAAACAAAAACAAACCAACCAATGGCATTTGTTAGTGTGAGCGATGAATCAGGAGATTTGGATTTAGTTGTATTCCCCAACGTTTATATAAAATACTTAAAGCTATTAGACAAAGGGAAAATTTTACTGGTTAAAGGAAAAATAGAGTACAAAAATAACAAGAAACAGATGATTGTTGCAGAGTTGGCAGATGCAAATGAATTAACTAAGCAAACGAAATCTGGTAAAATATTATATTTAAGATTTAAAAATCTTAATAATGATAACAATAAAGTGCATCAAGTCAGAGATTTGCTAAGTAAGCAACCAGGAGAGATACCTGTTGTGTTTTATAGTCAAAAAGATAATGAATACAAAAAGCAAGAATCAAAATATAATTTTAATGAAAACGGAATCTTGTTCAATCAAATAAAAGAAATTTTAGGTAAAGACAATTGTGTGTTAAAATAAAAATGAATATGTGTGATTTTATATTATTTTTATAAGACACATTCGTAAATAAATGCTAATATAATAGAGATGGTAATTACCTATCTAAAGGAAATAAAGGTGAGGATTAAGAATATGAAAAGAATTGGCGTTTTAACGAGTGGTGGGGATGCACCAGGCATGAACTCAGCGATTAGAGCTGTTGTTCGTAAAGCTAGTTATGAAGGTATCGAAGTATATGGTATCAACTATGGTTATGCCGGACTTGTTGCTGGAGATTTTAGAAAATTAACTCGACAAGATACTGGAGATATCATTCATCGAGGTGGAACTTTCCTTTACTCAGCACGTTATCCACAATTTGCAACTGAAGAAGGACAATTAAAAGGTATTGAACAACTGAAAAAATTTGGTATTGAAGGTCTTGTTACAATTGGAGGAGATGGTACTTTCAGAGGTGCTTCTGCTTTGACGAGATTAGGCTATCCATGTGTGGGTATTCCCGGAACAATTGATAATGATATTGCAGGTACTGATTATACAGTTGGTTTTGATACAGCAATTAATACGGTACTAGACTCAGTGGATAAAATCCGTGATACAGCAACAAGTCACGTTCGTACTTTTGTTGTTGAAGTAATGGGTCGTGATGCAGGAGATATCGCATTATGGACAGGTATCGCAAGTGGTGCTGAACAGATTGTTATTCCAGAAGTTGATTTTGACATCACTAAAATTGCTGAAAAAATTCGCGAAGGCCGCGAGAAAGGTAAAAAGCATACCATTATTATCTTAGCTGAAGGTGTAATGGGCGGTAATGAATTTGCTGAAAAATTAGATTCCATAGATAACTTCCATGTACGTGTGACTGTGTTAGGTCACGTACAGCGTGGTGGGTCACCAACTGCCAGAGACCGCGTTTTAGCAAGTCGATTCGGTGCGAAAGCTGTTGATTGTTTAATTAATAATCAAGGTGGCGTAGCAGTAGGAATCCGCAATGAAGAGATTATTCTAAATAGTTTTGAGGAAGTTCTAGATCAAACCGAGAAAGCAAACTTAGAGCTTTTTAAATTAAACCAAGAAATTTCGTTATAACATTAGATGAAAGAAAGAGAGATGGATAATAGATGAAGAAGACAAAAGTTGTTTGTACTATTGGCCCGGCCAGTGAATCACCTGAGATTTTAGAACAGTTGATTGAAGAGGGCATGAACGTTGCACGTTTAAACTTCTCACATGGTGATCATGCAGAACACTTAGAACGTATCAAAAATATTCGTGCAGCAGCTGAAAAAGCTGATAAGTACATTGGTATTATGCTTGATACAAAAGGTCCAGAAATTCGTACACATAATATGAAAGATGGCACCGTGACTATCGAAAAAGGTAGTACCGTTCGCATCGCGATGGAAGAAGTAGAAGGTACAGCTGAAAAGTTCTCAATTACTTATCCAGAATTAATTAATGACGTCAATGTCGGTTCAAGTATCTTACTTGATGATGGTATTATCAATCTTCAAGTAACTGAATTAGATATGGAAAATAACGAAATTGTTACAAAATCAACGAATACTGGTGTCTTAAAAAATAAAAAAGGTGTTAACGTACCAGGTGTTTCAGTTAACTTACCTGGTATAACTGAAAAAGACCGTAGTGATATTTTATTTGGTATCGAAAATGGTATCGACTTTATTGCAGCATCATTTGTTCGTCGTGCTTCTGATGTTTTAGAAATTACTCAAATTTTAGAAGAAAACGATGCAATGCACATTCAAATTATTCCTAAGATCGAAAACCAAGAAGGTGTCGATAATTTAGAAGAAATAGTGAATGTGTCAGACGGTTTAATGGTTGCTCGTGGTGACTTAGGTGTCGAAATTCCTGCTGAAGAAGTGCCAGTAGTTCAAAAAGAAATGATTAGACACTTAAACTCAGTTGGTAAACCAGTTATTACAGCAACTCAAATGTTAGATTCGATGCAAGTAAACCCTCGACCAACACGTGCAGAAGCTTCTGACGTGGCAAACGCAATTTTTGATGGTACAGATGCAGTTATGCTTTCTGGTGAGACTGCAGCAGGTTCTTACCCTGTCGAAGCAGTACGCACAATGGCTAATATCGCTGTTCGAACTGAAACAGCACTGGTTGGCCAAGATGCTTACTCACTCAAACAATATGATAAATCAGACTTATCTGAAGCAATTGGTCAAGCTGTTGGTCATACTGCTAAGAATCTTAATATCAAATTAATTGTTGCAGCAACTGAATCAGGACATACTGCTCGTATGATTTCTAAATTCAGACCTAAAGCGACGATTTTAGCTGTGACATTCTCAAAGCAAACAGCTCGTAGTTTAGCATTAAAATGGGGCGTTGAACCGATAATTGCTGACAAACCAGATTCAACAGATGATATGTTTAACCTTGCAACTCAAAAATCGGTTGATGGTGGGTTCGTTAAAGAAGGCGAATTAATATTAATTACTGCAGGTGTTCCAGTTGGTGAACGTGGAACAACAAACGTTATGAAGATCCAAATGGTTGGTTCAAAATTAGTTGAAGGCCAAGGAGTTGGAAATAACACAGCTGTAGGTAAAGCCTACGTAGCTAAAACAGCTCAAGAAGCAAATGCTAAATCTTCTGCTGGTGGTATCTTAGTTGCGAAAACAACAGATAAAGATTACTTACCTGCTATTGAAGATGCAGCAGCAATCGTTGTTGAACAAGGTGGTTTGACATCTCATGCAGCTGTTGTCGGTATTGCTATGGGTATTCCAGTAGTTGTATCTGCGAAGAATGCTACAGAATTAATTAACGATGGTGAGATTATTACTGTGGACGGTCGTCGCGGTATTGTCTACCACGGTGAAACATCAGTAATTTAATAAAAATGAATTAATGATGGGAATGGTTCAAACATTTTATTGAATCATTCCTATTTTTTTAGGAGGCAGACGATGAATAAACATTTAACCAAAGTTATTACAGCTATAGTTATTGACCAACAAGATGGTAAAAGTTATGCACAAAAAGAAGGGATGACTTATTCTGTTAGAACCGATGAGGATTTATCATTAGGAGATACAGTGAGTGGTTTTGCTTATGTTAATCAGTCAAATAACTTAACTATCACAACTGATATTCCAAGTATTACAAATGAAAAATATGGATGGGCAGAAGTAGTCAATGTCAGAAGAGACCTTGGTGTCTTTGTTTCAATTGGTTTACCTGATAAAGATATTGCTGTATCAATGGATGAATTACCATTAGAAAGACACCAGTGGCCTAAAACCGGTGATCGGTTACTGATTAAACTTTCAGTAGATAAGAAAGACCGTATTTGGGGCAACCTAGCTGAGCAAGATTACTTTAGAACTTTGACAAACAAAGGGAGTAAAGCTCAGCACAATAACAATGTTACAGGATATGTGGTAGAAATTAAATCAGCTGGCGAATATGTGATTACCGCTGACAATTTCTTAGCTTATATTCCAGAAGTTGAACGTGATGAAGAATTGCGTTTGGGTGAAGCCGTTGCTGGTCGCGTGACTGGGGTTCGTGAGGATGGTGTTCTTTATATTTCATTACATCCAAGAGCTCATGAAGTCATGGATGAAGACGCCAAAATGATTTATGCAGCTATATTAAGATCTACAGACAAAGCAATTCCTTACCATGATAAAAGTGATCCTCAAGCAATTAGAGATTATTTTGGTATCAGTAAAGGACAATTTAAACGTGCAGTTGGTCGTTTAATGAAAGAAGGCTTAGTAAACCAAGATGGCGAGCAAACATATGCTATCGAAAAATAACATTGAATTCCTTTGGAAGCTCTTGAGGTATTCTTCAAAATATTTTATAATAATTACAAATAACTTATAAAATAATTTTATGTGATATCAGTTAAATGTAACGGTTATAAATAGGAGCGTAAATCATGAGTCAAGAATTAATGAAACAAATCAAAGAGAAGCTATCCGAAGCTGGATATAAATTAACGCCTCAACGCGAAATCACTGTTCAAGTGATGGTTGAACAAGATAGTGAGCATTTAAGTGCCGAAGAGATTTATATCAAAGTAAAAGATCGCAATGTAGGTATTGGATTAGCAACCGTTTATCGTACCTTAGAAATATTAACTGAATTAAAAATTTTGAATAAAATAACCTTTCAAGATGGGTTGGCTCGTTATGACTTAAAGAAAAATGAAACGAACCATCAGCCCCATCACTTATTATGCTTAAAATGTGGTGCCATTGAAGAAGTTCAACAAGATTTATTAAAAGAAGTGGAAGATAAAATCGAATATGAATATCAGTTTAAGATAACTGATCACCGATTAACATTTCACGGTGTCTGCAAAGAATGTAGGGCAAAAATAGAAAAGTAGGTTTTTAAAGTGTTTCAAGATATATTAAAGACATACCTCTATTATCTAAGAATTGAAAGAGGATTATCTGAAAATACCATAAAAAGTTATGAAAGGGATATTAAGCAATATTTGGAATATATTGAGTCTAATAAAATGGATTCATTAAACCAAATCACTCGCTATCATATTTTGTCATTTTTACAAAAGCAGCGTGAAATCGGTAAATCTAGCAATTCTATTGTTCGAATGGTTTCTTCATTGCGAAAATTTCATCAATATCTTGCCTTAGAAAAAATAATAGATCATGACCCAATGGAGTTAATCGATACTCCTAAAAAAGTGAAAACATTGCCAGAAGTTATTTCATTAGAAAGTGTTGAAAAATTAATTGAAATTAGTGATACGAACACGACATTAGGACTACGTGATCGAGCGATACTAGAATTAATGTATGCGACAGGATTACGTATCTCCGAACTTTGTCATTTAAAAATGAATGAACTTCATTTAACAATGTCATTAATTCAAACACGTGGAAAAGGAAACAAAGAACGTATTATTCCAATTAGTGATACAGCTAAACAGTGGTTGGAGTTATATTTAGACACTAGTCGGGTAACATTAAATAATAAAAATAGTTCAGATTCTCCCTATGTTTTCCTTAACGCTCGTGGGGGTTCATTATCTCGCCAAGGTGTTTGGAAGAAAATTAAGCAATTAGTTAATCAGGCAGGTATCAGTCAGAACGTTACACCACACACATTAAGACACTCGTTTGCAACGCATCTTTTGGAAAACGGTGCTGACTTAAGAATTGTCCAAGAATTATTAGGTCATTCAGATATTTCAACAACTCAGATTTATACGCATATCACAAAACATCGTTTACAGTCTGTTTATAAAAATTATCATCCTAGAGCAAATAAGAAATAAAAGCTCTTAAAGACCTCCTAATGTTTGAATTAACTTTGGGGGTCATTTTATTTATTGTGATATAATAGGGATAAGAAACAATTAGTGATTTAGGAAATTTTATACACTATTAACAGGATAACTTGCAATTTAGTACAATCTAACTTAATATTTATTTAATACAAACCAAAATATAGAGGAGACAAATATAATGAAATTTAAGCGCATACATTTAATGGTGCTCGATTCTGTTGGAATCGGTGAAGCTCCAGATGCAGCTGATTTTGGCGATGTTGGTGCTCACACGTTGGGGCATATTGCAAAAGAAGCAGGATTAACCATTCCAAATCTAGAAAAACTAGGTTTAGGAAATATTGAAGATTTAGAAGGGGTAACACCTGCTAAAGCACCACAGGCTTATTTTACTAAATTAGAGGAAGTATCAGCAGGTAAAGATACAATGACTGGTCATTGGGAGATTGCTGGTCTTAACATTCAAACACCATTTAGAGTTTTTCCAGATGGTTTCCCAGATGAATTAATCAAACAAATTGAAGATCATACCGGACGTAAAGTGGTGGCTAATAAGCCAGCATCCGGTACAGCGATTATTGATGAATGGGGCGAGCATCAGATGAAGACGGGTGATTTGATTATCTATACTTCTGCTGACCCTGTATTACAAATTGCAGCTCACGAAGAAATCATTCCAGTTGAAGAATTATATGAGATTTGTGAATATGTACGTGATATCACGAAAGATGATCCATATATGATTGGCCGTATTATCGCCCGTCCTTACGTCGGCGAACCTGGAAACTTCAAGCGTACAAGCAATCGTCACGATTATGCTTTGAATCCATTTAACGAAACTATTTTAGATCACTTGAAAGAAGCAGGACGTGACGTGATCTCTATCGGTAAAATAGTAGATATCTTTAACGAAAAAGGTATTACGGAAGCTATTCGAACAAAATCGAATGACGATGGGGTGACGCAATTGCTAAATGTTATGAAAAAAGACTTTACAGGCCTTAGCTTCACTAACCTTGTAGATTTTGATGCAAAATTCGGACATAGACGTAATGTTGAAGGTTATGCACAAGCGATTGAAGAGTTTGATGAGCGCTTACCAGAACTTATTGATGCTTTAGAAGAAAATGATTTATTCATTATTACAGCTGACCACGGTAATGACCCAACAGCTGATGGTACAGATCATACAAGAGAATATGTACCTTTATTAGTCTACTCTAAGCAATTTACAGAAACAAAAGCATTACCACAAGGATACTTCTCTGATATTGCAGCAACAATTGCTGAAAACTTTGAAGTTGACGGAACAGGTAATGGGACAAGCTTTTTAGAAGAATTAAATTAAGGAGGATGACATGTCTTTACTAAATCAAATTCAAACAGCTAAAACATATTTAAATGACCAAGGAGTTAAAGAACCAGTAATTGGTTTAATATTAGGTTCTGGATTAGGCGAGCTAGCTTCAGAAGCTGAGAACAAGATTGAAATACCTTACGAAGAAATCCCACACTTCCCGGTTTCTACGGTTGAAGGACATGCAGGCCAATTGGTTTATGGTGACTTAGGCGGTAAAAAAGTCATTGCGATGCAAGGACGTTTTCACTATTATGAAGGTTACACTATGCAAGAAGTTACTTTCCCGGTTCGTGTGATGAAAGCTTTAGGTGTTCACTCATTAATTGTTACAAATGCTGCCGGTGGTGTGAATACGAACTTTACGCCAGGTGACTTAATGATGATTAATGATCACATTAACTTAACGGGCGATAACCCATTAATGGGACCAAACGAAGAATCATTAGGTGTTCGTTTTGTAGATATGAGTGAAGTGTACGATAAAGAGTACTTAACATTAATTGAAGAAGCTGCAAAAGAACAAGCCTTAACACTCCAATCAGGTGTTTATGCTGGATTCTCAGGTCCAACATACGAAACGCCGGCAGAAGTGAAAATGGCTAGAGTATTAGGTGCGGACGCTGTGGGAATGTCTACTGTTCCAGAAGCGATTGTTGCCAAACATAGTCAGCTAAAAGTAGCTGGCATCTCATGTATTACAAACTTAGCTGCAGGAATGCAAGCATCACTAAATCATGAAGAAGTTGTTGAAACAACAACGCGTGTTAAAGAAGACTTCAAGCAACTAGTGAAAACATTAATTGAAAAGATCTAAAGATAATATAATTTTATGAAAAACTTGTAGCTAATCATCATTCGGTTGCAAGTTTTTCATTTTAAAAGGTAAGTAAACCTTTATAGCTCTTCAAAGTAATGACACAAATGTAGTGACGAATAAAATATATAATAATAAAGCAAGTTATTTTATTTAAACCACTAAAATCACTAGTGTAGGTTAAAATAACATTAGAAACATGAATCAAAACAATCAATGCTATTTGCTTGCCATTGAGTTTTAATAAACATTATGATAATCTATAAAAAAGTAATATAGAGTCTGTGATTAGAGTCTTCAGGCTTTAATTTATTTAAAGGAGTAACGTATATGTTAGTTCAGTTTAAATCTGATTTTGAAAAGATTGCAATGGGGTTGCTCTCTTATATTGAAGATTTAAAAGAAACTTCTCGATTAAAAGAGGAAATCGAATTATATAAAGAAGATGACGATCGCGATTTATTTTTATGGAAAAGTAACGAAACAGATGATTTCTGTGGTGTCATAGGTATCGAAAAGGGTGACGGAATGGTGTTAGTTAGACATATTTCCGTAAATCCTTCTTACCGAAATGAAGGAATTGCAGGAGAAATGATTGATGCCGTTGCTGATGAGTATCAAGTCAATTCATTAATGAGTACACTCGAAACGAGTGAGCTTGTTAACAAATGGCAAAAACGTCAAAAGGAATCAGAAAAATTAGTAGAGAGCTCGGAAGAAACAAAAGAAGATAACTAATAAATATTGGGAGTGACGGAGCCATTGAATAATAATCAAACCACACCGATTGAGCAATCAGTTGGCTGGAAAGTCAATCTCGATATTTTTGAAGGACCATTAGATTTATTACTTCATTTGATCAATGAACTTGAAATTGATATTTACGATATACCTATTTCCCAAATTACAACACAGTATTTAAATTATATTCAAACAGATAATGTGATGGAGTTGGAGACAGGTGGTCAATATATAGTAATGGCTGCAACACTCATGTCAATTAAAAGCCAAATGCTTGTCCCAAGGAATGAAGGTTTTGAAGATATTGATTCTGGTGATTGGTATGATGGAGAAGATCCACGAGAACATTTAATGCAACTCTTAATTGAATATCGACGCTTTAAACATCTTGCAGCGGATCTTTCAGATAGAGAAGATGAACGATTGATGTATCTGTCAAAACCGCATGAAGATGTTTCAAATTTTCAAGAGCAGGTCCCACTTCAAGAAAACGATGTGTCTTTAGAAGATTTGCAACAAGCATTCACTCGAGTATTGAACAATAAAGTATTAAGAGAACCAATACCAACACGTATTGAACGAAGTGAAGTGAGTGTTTCTGATAAGATGAATCAAGTGATGAGAACTTTAGAGAATATAGAAGGATCAATCACGTTTAACTTGTTATTTGAAAAAGAATCAAAATATGAGTTGGTAACATCTTTCTTAGCAATTCTAGAATTGATAAAGTCTCATCAAATTATTGTTAAGCAAAGTCAGATCTTCGACGAGATTACAATATACAAACGACAACAGGAGATTAGTGATGAGTGATTTAGCAGAAATTGAAGCATTATTATTTGTTGCTGGTGAGGAAGGCATGACTTTACTTAATATAGCTCAAGTGACTAAAAGTACAACAAGTCATGTATCGGCGTGTTTGCTACAATTAAAATCAATTTATAATGGTGATGATGACCGAGGAATAACCTTAATTGAAACGGCAGGTAATTATAAACTTGTTTCTAAATCAGTTTATACAGACACCATTAAAGAATATGCTCAAACCCCTTTAATGAATAAGTTGAGTCGAGCACTTCTAGAAACGCTCTCAATTGTTGCTTATAAGCAGCCCATTAGTCGTATGGAAATTGAAGAAATTAGAGGTGTATCAGCTAGCGACGCGCTTCGAAAATTACGTATAAGAGACTTAGTGACGGATGTCGACCGTCTTGAAGCACCAGGAAACCCTGTACTTTATGGTACAACAAATTATTTTCTTGATTATTTTGGATTAAATTCTCTAGATGATTTGCTTGAATTAGATACAGTGCCGATTAATGAAGAAACACAGCTATTTAATCCTGATCAGTTAAATGAGGAGTAATATTTTATGGAAAGACTACAAAAAGTAATGGCGCACGCAGGCGTTGCATCACGAAGAAAATCAGAAGAAATTATTGAACAAGGTAGAGTTTCAGTCAATGATAAAATAGTGAAAGAATTAGGCATTAAAGTCAAAAAAGATGATCTAATTAAAGTAGACGGTGTACCGATTAAACGTGAAACAAAGATGTATATTTTATTAAATAAACCTCGTGGTACGGTCTCTACGGTCGATGATCCTAAAGATAGAGATACAGTCATCGATTTAGTTGAAGAAATTGAAGAGCGAATTTATCCAGTAGGTCGTTTAGATTATGATACAACTGGTGTTTTACTTCTCACGAATGACGGTGAATTAGCTAATAAATTAATGCACCCGAGCTATGAATTTGAAAAAACATATGTTGCCAAAGTTGAAGGAGAAGTGACTAAACAAGAACTCCGTCAACTTGAAAAAGGTATTCACATCGATGGTGAAGTGACTGCACCAGCTCAAGCCACACTACTTAGTTACGATCACGGTACGAAAAAATCGATGGTTGAGCTTGTTATTCATGAAGGCAAAAATCATCAGGTGAAAAATATGTTTGCAGCTGTTGGACACCCGGTTGAAAAATTAACTCGTGAAAAGCATGGATTTTTAACTGCTGAAGGACTGCTGTCTGGTGAATGGCGAGAATTAAAAAATTATGAAGTGAAGAAATTGTATCGTATAGTTGAACACCAATAAGAATAAAACTGCGAAACATAACTAACGACTCTTATAAAGGGAGATAGTTAAATAAAAGCTTGCGATTAGTTTATTAATTATGTATAATAGAGGTGTAAAAATAATATAAAGATTCGTCTTCAGGGGCAGGGTGAAAATCCCGACCGGTGGTATAGTCCACGAGCTTAACAGCTGAACTAGTTAAATTCTAGTACCGACAGTATAGTCTGGAATAAAGAAGATGGGGCTATTAAGTGTATGCTCTGTTTATTTCCCTGGAAATAAACAGTTTTTTTATTCTAATAGTTCAAACCCTAATGATGAATCCTATTGTTTCTTTAAAAGAAAGAAAATCATAGGAGGATTTACATGGAAAACACTAAGACAAAACGACTGGTTGGAATTGCGTTGATGGGGGCAATTGCCTTTGTCATCTCTATGATTGAGTTTCCGTTATTTCCAACTACACCATTTTTAAAGATAGACTTTAGTGACATCCCAATCTTTTTTGGTATGTATGTCTTCGGTCCAGCTGGTGGTGTAATTATAGCATTTATTCGCTCACTACTCAGTTATATTTCAGGTGGGGGTGATGCTGGATTCCCAATCGGATCAACAGCTTCATTTGTAGCATCGGTGTCTTTAACCTTACCGATCTATTATATTATTATAAACAAAACGCTGACCTTAGGACGAAAGTTTTTTGCAGGGCTAGTTGCGACAATTTCGTTAACTGTTATGCTTGGTATTTTGAATTATTTCTTCGTTCTACCAGCTTATCTTACAGTAATGGGGTTTGATATCAGTTCAGTTACTGGTTCGATGAGGAATTACATCATATATTTCTTGATTCCATTTAATATAATAAAAGGTGGACTAGTATCAAGTATTATATTTATCATGTATGAACGAATGAAATCTTGGTTAATTAAACAAAGATGTGCATTGGGCACAGAGTCAACTTCACAACATTCGAATTCTAACATATCCATCCATTCATAAGAGTAAAATTAAGGGTTTTAAACAATTTTAACTATTGTTTAAAGCCCTTTTTTATGTATAATGACACTATATTTTAAAGGTGGTGAGGGCTTGTTAAATGATCCGTTTAATAAATTATTGATATTGTCTATGTATAATAAAATAACAAATACAGGACAAATCCATAATGTTCTTACCGGCAGAACAACACCTTCTATTTTATTTTTAGTTGAAGTGAATCAGTGGCATCATTTATATGGTTTATTTCCTAAAATTTCTAGGGAATCCATTGCCGAACTACATCAAGTTTATTTGAATAATTGTTATATTGAAAAAGTGGATAAAAAATTTCAATTGACAGATAAATCTAGAACTTATTTCTTTAATAAAACTGACTTAACTCATGTAGATGATGGACCGAAAAGATTTGACACAGCAGTTTTTATTGAAGATTTTTGGTCGATGATCCGATTTGTATCACAAGTTATTTCCGAAAAAACTTACCGTTCTAATCAATATATTCCTCATCGCAATGACTTAACATCTCACTTGTTGATAAAACAAATACTTAATGAGACTGATTCTATTGAAAAAAAATGGGCGTACGAACAATATCGTCTTTTTGAGAAATTATCGAATAATCATTCAATGATTTTAGCTAATTCATTATCCGGTCATCAATTAAATGGTTTAACATTAGAGCAGATAGCACGGCTTAAAAAAGTTTCACCTGGAGAAGTTTATTTCAATAAACTACAAGCAATAAGTAATTATCTCAATCAAATTATAGATAACAGCGAACTGTCGTTGCATCAATATGTTTTAGAAGATATGTTAAAACGATACAATTTTGGATTAACTTCTAGTGCTTATCATACACTTGAGTTATTATCCAATGATCTTTCGATCAATGAAATCGCGAGAAAAAAGCGTGTAAAACAATCAACTATTAAAGAGCATATTTTAGAAATAGCCATTAAGTTACCCCAGATAAATTTACTTTATCTCGTTCCTGAAGAGATGAAAAAACAATTAAATAATTATTTTGATCAAACTACAAAACGACAATTTAAAGAGATAGTTGAGAGAATATCTAATTTAGAATTTTATCAATATCGATTAATGGAACTAGAATGGATTAGGAGGAGCAATAAGGATGAGAAATAACTTAGAAGCTCTTTTATATCAACAGTTTGGCTATAACTCATTTAGAGAAGGTCAAAAAGAAGCGATTGAATCCGTTATGGAAGATAAAGATACGCTTGTTATTTTACCAACTGGATCTGGAAAATCTATTTGCTATCAACTTTATCCATTTATTATGAGCGGAACAACCATCATTGTGTCACCGTTACTATCATTAATGCAAGATCAAGTAAATAAATTAAGGGCATACGGCATTAAAGAAGTTTGCGCATTAAATAGTCTTGTAACTCGAAAAGAAAAGCAATATATTTATAAACATTTAGCCTCTTATAAATATATTTTTCTTTCTCCCGAGATGTTATCAATGCCTAATGTAGTTGATCAGTTGAAAAAGATCCGAGTAAATTTATTAGTTGTTGATGAAGCTCATTGTGTGACGCAATGGGGGATGGACTTTAGACCTGATTACCTAGATATTGCTAAGTTTAGAGAACAGGTGAAGACACCACCAATTATGGCATTAACTGCTACTGCAACGAAGCGTGTTCAAGATGAGATCAAACAACTGCTCCATTTTAAAAAGCAACATCAAACGATTGAAACAACAGTTGACCGGCCAGAAATCAAATTAGCTTTCGAAAAAGTTTCCCAAGCAGATAAAGACAATCGGCTATTAGAAATTGTAAAACAAATTCAAAAACCGGGAATTATTTACTTTTCAAGTAAACAAAAAGCTAACGAAATAACTGATATGTTAATAGAAGAAGGTCAGTTAAATGCTGAAAGCTATCATGCAGATAAAGAGAGTCAGGATAAAATAACAATCCAAAATCAATTCTTAGAAAATCAACTGCAAGTAATTTGTGCAACATCTGCATTTGGAATGGGTGTTAACAAAAAAGATATAAAATTTGTGATTCATTATCATATACCAGGTAGTCCAGAAATGTATCTTCAAGAAATAGGAAGATGTAGTCGTAATAAAGAACCGGGTCTTGCGTTAACATTGTATAGTCCTGGAGATGAAAATATTCAACGATTTTTGAAGAATGAATCTATTCCAGAGCCGAACACCATTCAATATGTCTATCACTATTATAATCAAGTGAAAAATACAGAAGATGTACAATTTAAATTAATCAAGTATTTTTATAAAAACGGTTATTCAGTTGAAGAAACAATCCAATACTTTAATGACCGAAAAGAATCAGTGAATAATCAAATCAGTTATCTGTTAAGCTTGATAGGTACACAACAGTGTAAACGAAGTTATTTGCTTAACTATTTTGACGAAACTAAGAACAAGCCATTATCTTTTTGTTGCAGTCAATGTCAACCCAATTTAATTACACAATTTTACACCCAAGAAAACATATCTAACACCCAAGAAAAATTACAATCGTTTCATAAAATTTTAAAAAGTTTATACAATCTAGATACAACTAGTTGTAAGAGTATGTTAAAATAAAGTGGCATGAGATAAGGAGGATAGATCATGTCTAACGATCAAAAAAATAAAGAAAAATTATGGTCAAAAAAATTTGATGAAGAATTAGAAAATTACGAGCAGCAAAGAAAATCTCGAACAAGTCAACGTAGCAAGACAGGTGTTTCTCCTATCTTAACTATTGCAGTTGTTCTTTTAGGATTATTGATTGCGATAATTATATTTTCATATGTCTTCACTCGAGGCAGAGAGCCTGTAAATCCGCAAGATCCGACTGAGCAGATCGCTATTCAAGAAACTGAAGAACAAGAAGAATCAGTAGAAGAGACAGAAGAGCCGGAGCCAGAACCAGAACCAGAGCCGGAGCCAGAACCAGAGCCGGAGCCAGAACCGGAGCCAGAGCCAGAGCCAGAACCAGAACCAGAACCGGAGCCAGAGCCAGAGCCCGAACCAGAATCAGAACCGGAACCAGAATACAACACTTATGTCGTTAAACCGAAAGATAACTTATATCGAATTGCTCTTAACCACGGTATGTCATTAGATGAATTACGTCAGATTAATGGACTAGCACCTGGAGCAACTATCCAGCCGGGTGATGAATTAAGAGTGTATTAATACAGGAGAGATAGTTTGAAAAAATATATAACAGTAGCCATTGATGGACCAGCTTCTTCAGGAAAGAGTACTGTAGCTAAGTTAGTTGCTAAAGAACAAGGTTATATTTATATCGATACGGGAGCTATGTATCGTGCGATTACTTTAAAAGCTATTCGTAAAGGAATTGACTTGCAAAACCAAAAGCAACTGTATAGTTTATTAAAAAAAACGGAAATTTCTTTTGATAAACAAGATGAAAAGCAACATACTTTACTAGATGGTGAGGATGTTACAAGTGCTATTCGCCAAACAGATGTAACAAATAATGTTTCTATTGTATCTAGTCACAGAAGCATTCGAAAAGAATTAGTTTCAAGACAGAAAGAGATGTCAAAAGATCATAGCGTGGTGATGGATGGTCGCGATATTGGGACTGTTGTATTACCTGAAGCTACACTGAAAATTTTTCTCGTAGCAGATGCTGAGGAACGTGCAAAAAGACGTTATGAAGAAAATATTGAACAGGGCATAGATGCTGATTATGAAACAATATTAGAAGAAATTAAGCAACGAGATAACTATGATGCTACACGTAAAGAATCACCACTTAAAAAAGCCCAGGATGCCAAAGTGATTGATTCAACATCATTATCAATTGAAGAAGTAAAAAATGAAGTATTAGAACTTCTTCAAAAAAATATGAATTAAACCCTACAAAATAGATTATTTTATTGGCAATTTGTTTTGGTATTCGATATAATAGTATCTGTATGTAGGAAATATTGCATTGGGAGGACAACGAAATATGTCAGAAGAGAATAAAAACGTACAAAATGAATCAATGGACGACGTAATGAAAGAAGTCGTTGATATAAAACCTGGAGATTTAGTTTCTGGTGAAGTTTTAACAATCGATAGCGATAAAAATGTTGTTGTTGGTTTAGGTGGAGGACAAGAAGGTGTTATTCCTCTACGTGAAATCTCAGCATCTCGCGTGGAAGATCCAAGCGAAGTTGTTGAAATTGGAGATACCATTGAAGTTGTTGTACTTCGCGACGTTAAAGATAAAGAACAAGGTAGCTTAATCTTATCCAAACGTAGTGTAGATCAACAACGTATATGGAATGAATTACAAGAAAAAGCTGATAATGATGAAGTTATTGAAGCAAAAGTAACTCGTGTTGTTAAAGGCGGCGTTACAGTAGATTTAGGCGTACGTGGCTTCGTACCTGCGTCATTATTAGACACTAAATTCGTTAGTGATTTAAGCGAATTTGAAGGTAACACTTATGAATTCAAGATTATTGAAATCGATCCTAATGATCGTCAATTAATTCTTTCGCGTAAAGCTTTATTAAAAAATCAAGAAGCTGAAGAACGTCAAGAAGCATTAGAAAATCTTGAAGAAGGATCAGTTGTTACTGGTACTGTAGTCCGATTAACTAACTTTGGTGCTTTTGTTAACTTAGGTGGTGTAGATGGTTTAGTGCATGTTTCTGAAATTGCTCATGAACGTATTAATCACCCAGGTGATCGTTTAGAAAAAGGTCAAGAAGTAGAAGTTAAAGTGTTAAGCGTAGATGCTGAAAGAGAACGTGTTTCATTATCAATCAAAGACACTTTACCTGGACCATGGGATAACGTTGAAGAAGAATTCGAAGTTGGTTCAACAGTAACTGGTACTGTAAAACGTATCACAGACTTCGGAGCATTTGTAGAATTAAAACCAGGGGTTGAAGGCTTAGTTCACATTTCTGAGTTAGATCATAAACACGTAGAAACACCTCACGAAGTTGTTTCTACTGATGAAGAAGTAGAAGTGAAAGTTTTAGACGTTGATGCTGATCGAGAACGTGTATCATTAAGTATTAAAGCTCTTAAGGAAGCGCCTAAACGTGAAGAACGTACAGAAAATTCTAACAAATCATCAAACCGTAATAACAAAAAGAATTCTTCAGCGAATATTAAACAACCATCATTACGTGATGAAGATAGTGAATCTACATTTAAAGTTGGAGACCAGATTGGAGAACAATTATCAGGTTTAACTTTTGACGAAGAATAAGAATGATTTTTAAGATTACCTATCTAGCGCACTGATTTTTTCAGCCTGTCGCTGGGTAGGTATCTTTTGTTTATAAGATAAATTATAAATAAAAAGAAAGTTGGTGAGAAAATGGTCAAACCATTAGTTGCTATTATAGGTAGGCCGAATGTTGGTAAGTCTACAATTTTTAACCGCATTGTAGGAGAACGTTTATCGATTGTTCAAGATGAGCCAGGAGTGACAAGAGATCGCTTATACGCTGATGCTGAATGGTTAGGAAGAGAATTTTCTGTTATTGATACCGGTGGTATCACTTTCGATGATCAACCACTTCATAAAGAAATTAAAATACAAGCAGAAATTGCAATTGAAGAAGCTGATATTATTGTCATGGTAACCAATGTTCAAGATGGGATTTCGGATTTAGATGATCAAGTTGCACCTATTTTACAACAGTCAAATAAGCCGGTGATTCTAGCTGTAAACAAGACAGATAACCCAGAGCTTCGAACTGATATTTATCAATTCTATGCACTTGGATTAGGTGATCCATTACCTGTATCTGGTGCACATGGATTAGGATTTGGTGATTTACTAGACAAAATTGTCAAAAAATTCCCTGATTTACCGAATATAGAATATGATGATGACACAATTAAGTTTTCGTTAATTGGACGTCCAAACGTTGGTAAGTCAAGTTTAGTAAATGCCATAATCGGTGAGGACCGAGTGATTGTCTCCAATATTGAAGGAACCACCCGTGATGCTGTTGATACACCGTTTATGACTAATGACGGCCAGGAGTATGTCATGATTGATACAGCGGGTATAAGACGACGCGGGAAAGTTTACGAAAAAACTGAAAAATACTCAGTGATGAGAGCTCAAAGAGCCATCGAACGCTCAGATATTGTTTTATGTGTTATTGACGCTGAAACTGGCATACGTGAACAAGATAAAAAAGTATTTGGATATGCTCATGAAGCTGGCAAAGGGATCATTATTTTAGTAAATAAATGGGATACAGTAGAGAAAGACTCTAATACGATGAGAGATTTTGAATTAAAAGTACGTGATCAATTTAGATATTTACACTATGCACCGATTTTATTTGTATCGGCAAAAACAAAACAACGTCTGAAGTTGATTCCGGAATTAATAGATCGAGTTTATCATAATCGTACTCAGCGTATTCAGTCATCTATCTTAAATGATGTAATGATGGATGCTGTTGCAACTAACCCGACACCAACAAAGAATGGTCGCCGTTTGAAAATTTATTATGGGACCCAAGTGTCAACCAGTCCACCTACATTTGTGGTTTTTGTGAACGATCCTGAATTGATGCACTTCTCATATGTAAGGTTTTTAGAGAACCGATTTAGAGAAACATTTGACTTCTTTGGGACACCAGTTCATATCATTCCAAGATCACGAAAATAATTTACTTTTATCGAATGAATATAGATTAAAATCATTGCAGTAGCAACGTTTATATGGTACATTACTATTGTGTTGTCAGAAATGACTAACTCATTTATTTACTAAACTAAAATGATTTAATCATTTTAATGTTTATTCACAGGAGGTGAAAAGTCTATGGCAAACAAATCAGAATTAATTGAAAAAGTTGCTTCAGCAACTGACTTAACTAAAAAAGATGCATCAGCAGCAGTAGAAGCTGTATTTGACACAATTACTGAAACTTTATCAAATGAAGAAAAAGTTCAAATTATTGGCTTCGGTACTTTTGAGGTTCGTGAACGTGCAGCACGTAAAGGACGTAACCCACAAACAGGTGAAGAAATTCAAATTCCTGCAAGCAAAGTACCTGCATTCAAAGCTGGTAAAGCATTAAAAGAAGCAGTTAAAAAATAATTTTAAAAGAAAAGATCGAACTTGTAATTAAGTTCGATCTTTTTTATTTATTGGTCTATACCTATATTAAAAATCAAGGAGACAAAAATGACTACCACTACAAAGCAAGATATACTAAAAGATATTAAAGACAATAATATCCGTTTCTTACGTTTAATGTTTACGGATATTCTAGGAACTGTGAAAAATGTGGAAGTTCCAGTTTCTCAAATTGAAAAAGTATTAAACAATGAGATGATGTTTGATGGCTCATCTATCGAAGGCTTTGTTCGAGTTAGTGAGTCAGATATGTATTTAATTCCAGACCTAAATACATGGCTAGTTTTTCCATGGGAAGTGAATACTACAAAACCTTCTAAAGTTGCTAGACTAATTTGTGATGTCTATAATTCAGATGGTTCCGTATTTTCAGGAGATCCCAGAGGGAACTTAAAACGATTACTCAAAGAAGCAAATGACAGAGGATTCACGTCGTTTAACTTAGGTCCAGAACCGGAATTCTTTTTAATGAAATTTAATGAAGATGGCAGTGTGTCAGATACATTAAATGATCATGGTGGTTATTTTGATCTAGCACCAACTGACTTGGCAGAAAACTGCCGAAGAGACATTGTGCTTGAACTTCAAGAGTTAGGGTTTGAAATTGAAGCTAGTCACCACGAAGGAGCGCCTGGCCAACATGAAATTGACTGGCAATATGCAAATGCAGTCGAAGCATGCGATAATATCCAAACCTTTAAATTAATTGTGAAAACGGTAGCTAGAAAACATAATTTACATGCAACATTTATGCCCAAACCAATGGAAGGGATTCACGGCTCTGGTATGCATATGAATATATCGTTGTTTAAAGGAAATCAAAATGCTTTTGTTTCTCCGAATGATGAAACAGAATTATCACAAACGGCTCATCAATTTATGGCCGGATTAATTAAACATGCAAAAGCTTATACAGCAGTAACTAATCCACTAGTTAACTCATACAAACGTTTGTCTTCGGGATTTGAAGCACCGAATGCGATTGCGTGGTCAAAACAAAATAGAACCCCTATGCTTCGTGTACCTAATTCACATGGGAATTCTAAACGTTTAGAAATTCGTTCTGTAGACCCTTCTGCTAATCCATACTTGGCACTTTCTGTTTTATTAAAAGCAGGTTTAGACGGCATTGATAACGAACTTTCTGTACCTGAACCAAAAACGCAAAATATGTATGAATTATCACGTCACGAGATGAATGTTGAAGGAATCGACATTTTACCGACGAATCTCAAAGAAGCTATTACTGAGATGAAAAAAAGCCAAGTGATTCAAGATGCCCTTGGAAAACATATCTTTAAAAATTTTGTTGATTTAAAAACTCACGAATGGGAAGATTTCTCTAATGCAGTGACCGACTGGGAAAAAAATAAATATTTAGAACTCTATTAATAATATAAGTCGAAATTATATAAAATGACAATGACAGATCATTTTAAATGATAAAAAACAGGAATAATAGTTAATATTTAATGATAAAGTTAACAGCTTCAAAAATTATATTAAAACATGCATGATAAATATCATGCATGTTTTTTGTTAATTACAATATATAAAGGAAAAATACTGATTTATATAATTAATATTTAATATTATTTCATTAGTTAACATTCCTATTAAAACAAGTATTTTAATAGGGCTAAGCATTAATAGTATAAAAAAAACCAATAAAATAATTAGTTAAAAGTATTGGAAAAATTATAAATGAAACACTATACTTTAAGTAAGCGATTACAAAAGAGGTTGGGTTATGATTTTTTATTTAATAATTCAACCCCATATATTTTGAAAGGAGTAAATGAATGGTTACTGTTTCTATACCAGGAGGTTCACAACCTGAAATATTAGAATTAGTTAAAAAATATAATGAAGTATCAAACACTAAAGTAAATTTTTTAATCTTTGATACGAAAGAAAATATAGCAAATAAAGACTTGCAGAATTGGAATTATGCACGCTGTAGTGACAAATCTGAGATGATCCGTAAAGCTGTTGAGGCAGTTTCAATGAAAAAAGCAGATATATTGCTAAAAGGAATTGTTTCAACTCATGATTTATTAAAAGAGGTGTTAAATAAAAAGCATCATTTAAAAAAACGTAAAACACTGTCACATGTTTCAATTGCAAAAGTACCGAATTTTGATCGTCAGTTTTTAATTACTGATGCAGCAATGAACATTTCACCAAACACTGAACAATTAGAAGATATAATAAAAAACTCGGTTGAAGTAGCACATAACATCGGTATTGAAAAGCCAAAAGTAGCCTTATTAAGTGCAGCCGAAAATTTCAACGAAAAAATGCCATCTTCAGTGTTAGGTAAAGAGTTGACGGATATTTTTGATAATGATAATGCATCAATTGTTTTCGGCCCACTATCATTAGATTTAGCAATGTCCAAATCAGCTGTAGAACATAAGAGATTCGAAGGGCCAATCATGGGTGATGCGGATGTATTAGTTGTACCGAGTATTGATGTTGGAAATATTTTATATAAATCTTTAATTGTATTTGCAAATTCCACAATGGGAGGCATCATTGTAGGTACAACGGTACCGATTGTTCTAACTTCTCGCAGTGATTCTGTTGAAAGTAAATTATTTGCTTTGAATTTAGCGCTTCAACAGGTGAACTAAATTTATAGAAATGAAAGGATAATTTTATTTGAAAAATTTAATATTAGTTATTAATCCTGGGTCTACTTCCACAAAATTGTCTTTATTTAATACAGATACAGAAGAAGAAGTACAGACAACTGTTATTAGACATACTGTTGAAGAAATAAGTCAATTTGACCGAATTTCTGACCAGAAAGACTTTAGGAGCTCTATTATCTTAAGTTTTTTAGATGAACACAATATTACTCTTGATAGCTTGAAAGCTGTCGTTGGTCGTGGTGGATTATTAAAGCCAATTCCAGGTGGTACATATATTGTTGATGAGAAAATGCTAGAAAACTTAATTGATGAAAAATATGGCTCTCATGCATCTAACCTAGGTGCTATTTTAGCAAATGATATTGCGAACGATGCTGGCGTTGATTCATATATTGTTGATCCAGTCGTTGTTGATGAGATGCAAGATATAGCAAGAGTTTCTGGTTTAAAAGGAATTGAACGTAGAAGTGTACTTCATGCATTGAATCAAAAAGCAGTAGCAAGACGCTGTTTAAATGAGATTAACAAAGATTATGAAAACAGTCAGGTGATAGTGGCACATCTTGGAGGCGGCGTGAGCGTTGGTGCTCATAAAAATGGGCAAATGATTGATGTAGTTAATGGTCTTGACGGTGAAGGCCCTTTAACACCAGAGAGAACAGGTGGATTACCGGCATATGATTTTGCCAAGTTTATTATAGAAAAAGAATTAACTCTTCCAGAAGTCAAAAAATATTTAGCTGGAAATGGTGGACTAAAGTCTTATTTGAACGAAACTGATATTAGAGTAATTGAAGAACGGGCAAACAATGGTGATGAAAAGTCTTCATATTACTTAGATGCAATGTGTTACCAAATAGCTAAAGCTATTGGAGAATGCGCAGTTGTCCTTCAAGGCAATGTAGACTTGATCATTTTGACAGGCGGCGTTGCTTATAGTAAATATGTTACTGAAAAAGTGAATACCTACATTAAATGGATTTCAACCACAAAGGTATATCCTGGTGAAATGGAAATGGAAGCATTATTTAAAGGTATTCAGAGAGTTTTAAATAAAGAAGAAAAAGCAAAAAAATATAGTGAGGTGGATTAAGTGGTAAAACAAAAAGATTTAATCATTTTAGGTGGAGGCACAGGTGGCTACGTCGCTGCCATTAAAGCTGCTCAAGCAGGACGTCAAGTGACAATTATTGAAAAAAATAAATTAGGTGGAACATGCTTACACAACGGATGTATTCCAACAAAGGCAATGCTTAAAAGTGCTGAAGTTATGGAAATAGCTAATCAGAGCGATAACTTTGGGTTAGAATTTAATGGTGAATTAACCTTAAACTATACTAAAGTTCTAAAGCGTAAAGAATCAATTATAAACCAATTGCATCAAGGCGTTAAAGCATTAATGAAGAAAAATAAAATTGAAATTATTGAAGGAACTGGCGTTGTTCAAGGACCATCCATTTTTACACCTGATTCAGGTGGTGTTGCTGTAACCTATAATGATGAATCACTTGAAGATGAAATCTTTGTTCCTAAGAATCTAATTATTGCTACGGGGTCAAGCCCAATGACACTTCCAAATTTACCAATTGACGAGGAACAGATTTTGTCATCTGATGGATTATTACAATTAACTGAATTACCTAAATCAATGGCAATTGTAGGAGGTGGAGTTATTGGTTGTGAATGGGCATCGATTTTATCAGCATTCGGTGTAGAAGTTACGGTTGTTGAAGCATTGGACCGTCTTGTTCCTGGGGAGTCGAAAAAAATTTCAAAAACTCTTCAAAGAGAATTAGAGAAACGTCAAGTTACGGTAAGTTTAAAACAACGTGTAAAAGATGCTGAGGTAACGGATAAATCAGTTAAGTTATCTTTTGAAAATAGTGATAAACCAATAGAAGTTGAGAAAGTTTTAGTATCTATTGGACGAAAACCAAATGTTCAAGGAATTGGACTTAAAAATACTTCAATTAAATTTGATGAAAAAGGGATTCAAGTAAATGACCATTATCAAACAGCTGAAAGTCATATTTATGCTATTGGTGATGTAATTGATACGCTTCAGTTAGCGCATGTAGCCATGAAAGAAGGTGAATTGGCAGTTGAACATATGACAACTGGTGATAGTGAACCAATCAATTATATCAATGTGCCACGCTGTACTTATACACATCCTGAGATTGCGACAGTTGGGTATACGAAAGACTCTGTTCCTAAAGATATGGATGTAGAGTATGGTGAATTTAGTTTAGCTGGTAATGGTAAAAGTTTAATTGAAGATCAGAAAACTAAAGGATTTGTTCAGATATTAAGAGATAAGAATACTGATGACTTAGTTGGGCTATCAATCATAGGTCCACATGCAACAGATTTAATTTCTGAAGCAAGTACAGCAATGTACTTAAACGCTACACCAATTGAAATTGGGGAAGCGATTCATGCACACCCTACCATTTCAGAAGCTATTGCTGAAGCAGCATTAGATTTAGATAACCTAGCAATTCATAAATAGAAAGCGAGCGGATACTTATGAAAACATTAAAAGAATCTGGATTAAGTAAAAAAGAGTTATTAAAAGCATATCGATTTACATTACTTGGGAGACGTTTAGATGAACGTATGTGGCAGTTAACTCGTGTTGGTAAGTCTTCATTTAACATTTCAGGTCAAGGAGCGGAATTAGCTCAGGTAGCAATGGCAATGGCTTTTGATACTGATGATAAAGATTACTTCTTACCATATTATCGCGATATGACAGCATGTCTAGTTTGGGGAATGACACTAAAAGATATTTTAATGGGTACATTTGCAAAAGCAGATGATCCTTCTTCACATGGTCGTCAAATGCCTAACCACTATGGATCAAAAGAACACAAAATTGTCTCACACTCATCAGTTGTAAGTACACAATATACTTTAGCTACTGGTGTTGCAATGGGTGCTCAATTGAGCAACGATGATTATGTAACATTAACTACTACCGGAGATGGTTCATTCAACCAAGGTGAGTGTGCAGAATCTATGAACTTTGCAGCAATTAAAAAGTTACCGTTAATATTTGTTGTAGAAAATAATGGTTATGCTATTTCAGTAGGCAATGATGAACAATTTGCAAGTGAAACTTTAGCTATGCGTGGTCCAGCTTTTGGCATGCCTGGTGTTCGTGTTGACGGTAGTGACTTTACCGAAACATATTTAACATTTAAAAAATTTGCAGAGGAAGCAAGAAAAGGCAAAGGACCTGCGTTAATAGAGGTAATGGTAGAACGTTTAACCTCACACTCAGCTGATGATGATCATACTGTTTATCGTAGTAAAGAAGATTTAGAAGATCTGAAAAATAAAGACAGTTTATTGGTTATTGAAAAGCAATTAATTGATGAAGGTTACGCTACAGAAGATGAGCTTAAAGCGATTGATGAAGAAGTGAAAAAAGAAGTAAACCAGGCAACTGATGAAGCAGAAGCAATGCCTGATCCTACAATCGAATCTATGTATGAAGACGTTTGGGCTAATTAAAAGGAGTGGAAAACATGACTGAAATGAATTATTTAGAGGCAATTAATGCCGGTATTAGAGAAGAAATGGCAGCCGATGATAAAGTATTAATTTTTGGTGAAGATGTTGGTGGAGATAAAGGTGGCGTGTTCGGAGTGACAAAAGGACTTGCTGCTGAATTCGGTGACCATCGATGCTTCAATACACCTTTAACCGAAGCTTTAATTGGTGGTTTAGCTAACGGATTAGGTTTAGTCGGTTACCGAGCAATTGGAGAATTTCAATTTGCGGATTACATCTTACCAGCAGTAAATCAAATTTTATCTGAAACTAAAACTATGAGATGGCGAACCAAGAGTGATTGGACAACTCCTATCGTTTTCCGTGCTCCTTATGGTGGAGGCATTCGTGGGGGCTTATATCACTCACAATCAACAGAAAAAGTATTAGCCGGACATCCTGGTCTTCGTATTGTAACACCTTCATCTGCTTATGATGCAAAAGGATTAATTAAAGCGGCGATACGCTCTGATGATCCAGTTATTTTTTATGAACATAAAAAGCTGTATCGTTTATTAAAAGACGAAATTCCTGAAGAAGATTATACAGTACCACTTGATAAAGCTAATGTGGTTAAAGAAGGTAATGATTTAACAGTCATTGCTTACGGAGCTATGTTACAGCATGCAATTAAAGGTGCAGAAGCATTAAAAGATGAAGGTATTGATGCTGAAGTGATAGATGTTCGTTCTATTTATCCTTTAGATAAAGAAACATTTGTTAATTCAGCTAAAAAGACTGGAAAAGTACTTCTTGTGACTGAAGATAATAAAGAAGGTTCTGTGATGAGTGAAATTTCATCAATTATAGCTGAAGAAGCTTTATTCGATTTAGATGCTCCAATTGAACGTTTAGCAGGTCCAGATGTTCCTTCAATGCCATTCGCAATTGACTTAGAACGAGAGTTTGTGGTCAGTGAAGAGCAGGTAATAGAAGCTATGCGTAAGTTAGCAGAATTTTAAGGAGGATTAATTCATGGCTATTAAAGAATTTAAAATGCCTCATTTAGGCGAGAGTGTAACAGAGGCTTCGATATCTCAGTGGCTTGTTGAAGTTGGTGACAAGGTTAATCGTTTTGATCCAATTGCAGAAGCTGTTTCCGATAAAGTTACGACTGAAATACCATCAGATTTTACAGGAACAATCAAAGAAATTTTAATTGATACTGATGTGGATGTTGAAATTGGTACCCCAATTTTAAAAATAGATGTCGAAGGTGAATCAGAAGAGTCAGAAGAGTCAGAAGAAACTGATGAAAATAATTCAGAAGAGCTAGTAGATTCTTCAGATGATAAACAAAAAACTAACCTAGATAAAACATCAACAGTTAGTCAACCAAAAACAGATTCATCTGGTAAGCGATTTTCTCCAGCAGTACGTCGAATTGCAGATGAACGTGGGATTGACTTAAGTTTAGTTGAAGGAAGTGGACGTCACGGAAGAATAACTCGTAAAGATGTTGAACTTTTAGATTTAGATGATCTTAAAGCAACTAAGTCATCAGAAAAAAGCGATTCAACAAATGTTCAATCAGATGACCCTTCGCTACAAGCTGTCCAAGAAACAGTGGAAGATGTATCAACTAAGAGTAAAGTTCAAGAACCTAAATCTTCATCACAACAAACTAGAGATGATAACACAACCGTTGTTAAAGCTGATCCAATCCGTAAAAAAATTGCAGAAAAGATGTCACAAAGCAAACATGAAATACCTCATGCATGGATGATGATCGAAGTTGATGTATCAAATATTGTAAAACTTAGAAATAAAGTGAAAGAGCAATTCTTAGAAACGGAAGGAATTAAACTATCATATTTCCCATTCTTTGTTAAAGCTGTGACACAAGCGATTAAAAAACATCCAATTATCAATACATCTTGGGATGATGGCAATATTATTTATCATAAAGATATTAATACATCAATTGCCGTAGGTACAGATGACGCACTGTATGTACCAGTGATTAGAAATGCAGACCATTATTCTATATCAGGTATTGCTAAAGAGATTGATCGTTTAGCAACAGGTGTTCAGAATAATACATTAACACCTAATGATATGCAGGGTGGAACCATTACAGTGAACAACACTGGTGTCTTTGGTTCGGTTCAATCTATGGGAATTATCAACCACCCTCAAGCAGCAATTTTACAAGTTGAAAGCATCAATCAGAAAGTTGTAATTACTGATGATGGAGGAATGAAATTTGCTCATATGGTGAATTTATGTCTTTCAATGGATCACCGAATTTTAGATGGTGTAGCTGCAGGACGCTTCTTAAACCAAGTGAAGGAAAACTTACAAAATTTTGATAAAGAATCGGACATATACTGATAAGTAAAACTTAAGACAATGATTAAAATAATTAATCAGTGTCAAATATCATGAATTAAAAGCATGCTTGTTTCACTAAGTTTACCAGTGTATCAGCATGCTTTTAGTTATGATTAAATAAAAAATACGAATTTTTACTAATAGGAGGATATCACTAATGAATAACAAAGAAACCATATCTAGTTTTTTTACTAAAGTACTAAATGGTACTGCCACTGCTAGTATTATTGCACTGATTCCATTTGCTGTATTAGGATTGATTTTTAAACAATTTCCAAATAGTCAAATGGCTATGGATGTACATTCGATTCTTGAAATATTTCAATATTTAACACCTGTTATGGTAGGTTTTCTGATTGCAAGAAACTTTGATTTAGATCAGATGGAAGAACTAGTTGTAGGTGGCGCTGCCTTTATCGGCTCTGGTGCATGGATTTACAACGAAGTATTAATAGACCCACAAACAGCAGAATATATTTTCCAATTAAAAGGAATTGGTGATCTAATTAATACGATGATAACTGCCAGTTTAGCTGTTATCGCTGTAAAATTAATTGGGAAAAAACTAGGATCGTTAAAAATTATTTTATTACCAATTATTATTGGTGCAGGAGTTGGCTATATCGGCTTCTTAATTTTACCAACAGTATCTACATTAACATCTTTAGTAGGAGAAGCAATTAACACGTTTGCTACATTACAGCCATATTTAATGAGTATTTTAATTTCAATGTCGTTTGCAATTTTAATTGTGACACCGATGTCTACTGTAGCGATAGGTATTGCAATTGGTCTTAGTGGACTTTCTGCTGCAGCTGCTTCGATGGGAATAGCAGCTACGACTGCAGTATTAATATTTGGAACTGTTAAACGTAACCCAGCAGGTGTTCCGTTAGCAATCGGTTTAGGGGCTATGAAAATGATGATGCCTAACTTTTTATTAAATTTAAAAATAGGAATTCCAATGTTGATTACTGCTGCAATCAGTGGATTAAGTGTTCCAATATTTAACTTAGTGGGGACACCGGCTTCATCAGGATTTGGTTTAGTTGGTTTAGTTGGTCCGATCGCATCATTAGAATCTCCATCAGTCAATGTGTTCATTATGATTTTGTCATGGTTTATCATTCCATTTGTTGTTGGATTTATAAGTAACTTTGTTTGTGAAAAAGTGATTCATCTGTATGAGCCACAAGCATTTGTTTTTAAAGGCTAAAAGATAATTAATTTTAAGGTTGATGAGGATCAAAAAAACTGAAAGAATATGTACGCGATCCTTCAGTTAGAGCTAATCATTGTTTAACTTCAATGCATTATAGTCTTATTCAACATAAACGTCAAACAGATATTAATTATATTATTATTCTGTTTATAATATAGCAGTAAATCATGGTATGCAAATTCCTTACTAAGAAATGGTTGTTAAATTTTTGAGTATGAAGAATGTGAATACTCTAAAATCAAAATATATATTAATTTGTATGATAAAAGAATCTTTATTATTTGATTTAATGGATTTTTACGATAAAATTTAATAATATAATGCACAGTTTTAACAATCAGAAAGGATGTTACTCAATGGGTTTATTCGAAGAGATGGAAAAATTGGATTATGAACAAATTGTTTTAATGCAAGATGAGGAAACAGGTTTAAAAGGTATTACAGTTATCCACAATACAACCCTTGGACCAGCATTAGGTGGAACGCGCTATTGGAGCTATAATACTGAAGAAGAAGCGATTGCTGATGCCATGCGACTAGCTAGAGGTATGACATATAAAAATGCAGCGAGTGGACTATCACTTGGTGGTGGTAAAACAGTTATTATGAAAGATCCGGATAATCCAGTGAGTGAAGAAGCGTTATTTAGAGCTTTTGGTCGCTTTGTTGAAGGGCTAAACGGCCGATATATAACAGCAGCTGACGTTGGTACCCATTCACAAATCATGGACTATATTTATCAAGAAACGTCTTATGTAGTTGGAACAACATTAAAGCCAGGAACATCAGGGAACCCATCCCCTGCTACAGCACACGGTGTATATGTTGGTATGAAAGCTGCAGCGAAACGTGCATTCGGTAGTGATTCCCTAGAAGGCAAAAGAGTTCTTCTTGAAGGAGTAGGAAGTGTAGGTCTATCATTAGCTGAGAAACTAATAAAAGAAGGCGCAACAGTTATTGCGACTGATATTTATGATGATCCAAAACAAAAAGCTAAAGAACTAGGCTGTGAAGTAGTTGACTCTGAAGAATTCTTAAATAATAAAGCAGATATTTATGCTCCTTGTGCACTTGGAGCGACGATTAATGATGAAAGTATCGAAAAACTAAAAGAAGCAGGCGTAAAAGTAGTTGCAGGATCTGCAAACAATCAACTAGCTGAAGATAAACATGGTGATATCCTTGAAAATGAAGACATCGTATATGCACCGGATTATATCTTAAACGCTGGTGGTGTTATTCAAGTGGCAGATGAATTTAACGGTGGTTACAATGAAGAGCGTAACAAAAAGCAAGTTGAAAATATTTATAACCAAATTGAAAAAGTATTTGAGATTGCTGACCGAGATAATATTGCGACACATGATGCAGCAGACCGCTTCAGTGAAGAACGTATTGAAGCCATCCAAAAAACTAAACGCATATTTAACCAATCAAATAAATCAGTATTAAGATAAATAGAAAAATCAGGGAGGCCCAGTCTAATGTATAGGATTGGGCCTTTTGTTTAAAAAGACATGAGTCATTTAAACTTTAAACTTGTTTTTGAAATGACATACGCCTAATAGATAAATTGGTTATTATAATATTAGACAAAAATAAAAACCCTTGAATATCAAGGGTTAACATAGCTTATGATAGCTATTGAAATATATTAACGTACCCGAGAGGATTCGAACCTCCGACCGTTCGCTTAGAAGGCGAATGCTCTATCCAGCTGAGCTACGAGTACATAATTATCAACGTCAATAAATATAGTATCATGTGGTTAAAAGCTTGTCAATATTTTTTATGGAATTTATTAATAGAAATGTGTTGAATTAGAAATTTATTCATAAATATGTTATAATCGTAATGTTAATATATAATTTTCAGAATTAAAATATAGATTAGAGGAGCATTTGAATGGCTGATATGAAGATCACCGATGAGGTTCAAAACTTAGTAGAGACAGAGTTAAGAAAAGGTGCGAGTAACTCTCGAATTGCTAATCTATTAGAGCTTGACTATAAAGATGCTGTTAAAATTATCGACACAATTAAAGAAAACTTACGTCCCGATGTCGGAGATAAGATTGTGTTCTCATTTAGAGATGAGCCAATGGAAGGCGAAATCGAAAAATTGTTAACTAATAGTGCCATTGTCCGAATTGATTGGTCTCAATCTTCTAAAAGTATGTTAGATTTAATGGAAGAAAAGACAGTAGTTAACTTTAAAGACATTGAAGGCTTTAAGTATCAGGTTAGTGAAGAAAAAGACGATGTAATAGAGGATAAGTAAAATAATAGAATGGGGGTGTGTAGTTAACTTTACATACCCCGTTTTCATTTTGTAAGGAGTGAAGTCATGTCAGTGATTAAGTTTCCTAATAATCGCAACTTTTATATTGATCAGGCAGATCGTTTTATAAAAGAAAATAATCGCGCACTTGAGTTAGAGAACCTTTTAAGAGCTTATGAGTTAGGTAAGGACTTTAACATTAATTATAGAATAGTTTATTCTTACTATCGTTCTGATCAATTTGAAAAAGCACTATCTTTTTTAAATGACTATGAGGATGATTATTTTAAATTATATGAGACTCAGAAACTTTACTTCAATATCCTTATAGCATGCGATCAATTTGAAGAAGCTGATGAGTTGTTGCGCACAAAATTAGTAGAAAATCCTGATATTGATAAATTAAAAAGAGAATTGGATACTGCAATTGATATGGCGCTAAAAGATAAAGGGTTAGAACCTGATAAACTTCTGAAAGATCTATATAACATTGGGTCATTAGAACAAGAAAATCAGTTATTCGTTTGTAGTATGGCTGGTTTAATACCCTTAGAAAAACTTGAACCTGTCAGTCAATCTGTATTGAATAATCCTTACGTGTCTCATTTTATAAAGACTCCGTTGCTTTGTTCACTGATCGAGGCAGGAAGTACCAAAATATTCAATTATTCGATTGTTGATCAAACTTACAAAATTAAAATAAATGAACTAACTAATTTTGAAGCTGATCCTTTTAGAGAAGACATATATCGACTATTAGATGAAATACTGGATGACAGACCGGCAGATAAAATAATGACTCAAGATGAAATCACTTATCATCTTAGTATTTTATATCCGCTGTACCATCAGTTCATTCAGGATAAGGTAGAGTGGATTAACTATTATATTGATTACTACTTGAATATAAAACGTCCAAATGTCAAAAATAAAGAAATGTACAACTGGTTCCAACTGCTTATCAGAGAAGATATTCAATAAAAAAGAAACGATAGAGTGTACAATTAAAGCGAAACTCTATCGTTTTAAATTATTATTCAATTGTTTGTAATCAGTACAAGTCCTACCAGGTTGTAATGTCTGTTTTTTATGTAGGTGATAGTTAGAATAGCTTCCTCGTCTTTAATAAATGATTAATGAACGAGCAGTTTTTTGAAGTTAGCAAACTAAAAGAAGATAATTTCAATGATTAACAATGAATTAATACTCTCAAAGTTTACAACTGTTCAAGGTTATTGTATAATAATGAAGTATGCTTATAACGGAAATAGATATATAAGTGAATAGAAATTATAGATTATTTTGGAGGGTTTATTAATGTCTACAAACTTTGAAAAGGTAGGACCAACTACTGGTAAATTAACATTTACTATTGATAACGAAACAGTACAAAAAGGTTTAGATCGCACATTTAAAAAAATCAGAGGTCGACTAAACGTACCAGGTTTCCGTAAAGGAAAATTACCACGTAAAATGTTTAACAAAATGTATGGTGAAGAAGCACTTTACGAAGATACGCTTAATGACTTATTACCATTTGCTTACCAGCAAGCAGTAATTGAACAAGAATTGGAGCCTGTTGGACAACCTGAAATTGATGTTGAATCAATGGAAAAAGGTAAAGATTGGGAAATTGTTGCTGAAGTAACATTAAAACCAGAAGTTGAATTAGGTGACTACAAAAACTTAGAAGTATCAAAACAAGACCGTGAAGTATCTGACGAAGATGTTGAAGAAAACTTAAACTTACGTCGTGAAAATGCAGCCGAATTAACACTTAAAGATGGTAAAGCTGAAGAAGGCGACACAGTAGTTATTGACTTCAAAGGATTTAAAGATGGTGAAGCATTCGAAGGTGGCGAATCTAAGAACTTCTCACTTGAATTAGGCTCAGGTCAATTTATCCCAGGATTTGAAGATCAATTAGTTGGGGCTTCTGCTGAAGATGAAGTCGAAGTTACTGTAACTTTCCCTGAAGATTACCAATCTGAAGATTTAGCTGGTGAAGAAGCCATCTTTGAAGTAAAAGTTCATGAGGTTAAATCTAAAGAGTTACCAGAACTTGACGATGAATTTGCGAAAGATGAAGACGATGATGTGGAAACTTTAGATGAATTACGAGAAAAAATCCGTAAAGATCTAGAAGAATCTCGTTCACAAGCAGCAGATGATGCACGTGATGATGAAGCGATCCGTAAAGCAGTAGAAAATGCTGAAATCGCAGAAATCCCTCATGAAATGGCTCATGATGAAGTACACCGTCAAATGGAAATGTACCTAAACAACTTAAAACAACAAGGTATTTCACCTGAAATGTATTACAGCATGACTGGTACAACAGAAGCTGACTTACACGAACAATTTGAAGGTGATGCTGAGTTTAATGTTCGTACAAACTTAGTATTAGAAGCTATTGTTGAAGCTGAAAATATTGAAGTTTCAGATGATGAAATGGATAAAGAAATTAAAGAATTAGCTGAACAATATGGTATGGAAGAAGATAAAGTTCGTAGCGTTCTTTCAAATGAATTATTGAAAAATGACATTTCATTGAAAAAAGCAATCGACTTAATTACTTCTACAGCTAAAGAAGCTGAGTAATTTAATTACTCTTTATTGAAAGAATAAGAGGAATGCTTAGCATTCCTCTTTTATAAATTTAAGATAAGTGTATCAAATACGAAAAGAGGTGCAGATTATTGGCAAATAATGAAGATAATACAGAAAATCTATCTTGTTCATTCTGTGGCAAGTCCTCAGATGAAGTACAAAGAATTGTAGCTGGACCGGGTGTTTATATTTGTAATGAGTGTGTCGATTTATGTAAAGACATTATGGATGAAGAATTACGAATGGAAACAGAACCAAAGTCATTAGAACAATTACCAAAACCTGCAGAAATAAAAGAAACTTTAAATGATTATATTATCGGACAAGATGCAGCTAAAAGAGCATTATCAGTAGCGGTATACAACCATTATAAACGTGTGAATTTCCTAAAATCAGCCAACGAGGATAATGTAGAATTACAAAAGAGTAATATTTGTTTAATCGGTCCTACTGGTTCAGGTAAAACATATTTAGCTCAAACATTAGCACGTATCTTAGATGTACCATTTGCTATTGCAGATGCAACTAACTTAACCGAAGCCGGCTATGTTGGTGATGATGTGGAAAATATCTTACTAAAACTATTACAATCGGCTGATTATGATGTAGAGCGCGCACAACACGGTATCATTTACGTTGATGAGATTGATAAGATTGCTCGTAAATCTGAGAATGTTTCAATTACTCGTGACGTCAGTGGTGAAGGTGTACAGCAAGCACTTCTAAAAATTTTAGAAGGAACTACGGCAAGCGTTCCGCCACAAGGTGGACGTAAACATCCTCAACAAGAAATGATTCAAATCGATACGACAAATATTTTATTCATTGTTGGTGGTGCCTTTGACGGAATCGAAACAATTGTTAAAGAACGTCTAGGTGAAAAAGTCATCGGTTTTGGTACGTCTGATGTTAAAAATCAAATTGATACGAAAAAGAGTATCATGCAACACATTATTCCAGAAGATTTATTAAAATATGGATTAATACCTGAATTTATCGGCCGATTACCAATTACAGCGGTTTTAGAAAAGTTGACTGAAGAAGATTTAATCCAAATTTTAACAGAGCCAAAAAACTCACTTGTAAAACAATACAAGAAATTACTCGAAATGGATGATGTTGATCTTGAGTTTGATAAAAAAGCATTACGTGTCATTGGTCAAAAAGCTATTGAACGTGATACCGGAGCACGTGGCTTGCGATCAATTATCGAAGGTATTATGCTTGAAGTGATGTTCGATGTTCCAAGTCACGATGATATTAAAAAAGTTTTAGTTACAAAAGAATCTGCCAAAGGATTAGAAAATCCGATTTATTATAATGCAGATGACAAAGTTATCGAAAAGACAGCTGACTAACATAGATAAAAAGACCCCAACTTGGGGTCTTTCTTTTTGCTTATTAAGATTTACGAAAAAAAACATAGATCTTTAGTACTACCTAATTTTATTTAAAAAGCACTATTCCATACTGAATCAGGCACTATAATTATGGTATAATAAAACGTAATCAATTTTAAAGGAGCATTCTATGGACACGAATAACATTCAATTTGCTGATATTGTCATAAGTGCCGTCAGTGAAAAACAATACCCAGATGTCAATTTACCTGAGGTTGCCCTTGCTGGAAGATCTAATGTTGGGAAATCGTCATTCATTAACAGTATGATCAACCGTAAATCACTCGCCAGAACTTCAAGTAAACCTGGTAAAACAAGAACGATTAACTTCTTCAATATCGATAATGAATTATTATTTGTGGATGTTCCGGGATATGGTTTTGCACGTGTTTCTAAAAAGGAATTAGAAAAATGGAGTAGCATGATGGAAGAATACTTCGCCACTCGTGAAGAATTATGCTTAGCCGTTCAAATTGTTGATTTAAGACATGAACCTACAGTACAAGATATTCAAATGTATGAATACTTAAGTGCGTTCAACTTACCAGTTTTAGTAGTCGCAACGAAAGCAGATAAAGTAAAACCATCAAAGAGAGCGAAACATTTAAAACAAGTAAAAGATACCTTAAATATGTTTGATAATGATCATTTAGTCATGTATTCATCAGAAACTAAAGAAGGTAAAGATGAAGCATGGAAAATTATATTAGAATATGCTAGAGAATGGTAAAACAAATATGTCAAAATAAGTAGTCAAAGCTTTTTGATACACAAACAAAACTATTGTAAAATAAAAAAGATGAAATAGAAAGGAGGACAACACCATGAGTATGTTCGTCGATTATAGTAAAGTGAATGTAAAAGCGGGTAAAGGCGGTGACGGAATGGTTGCCTTTAGACGTGAGAAATATGAACCAGATGGTGGTCCTGCTGGTGGAGATGGAGGACGTGGAGGAAATATTATCTTTCGAGTAGAAGAAGGATTAAGAACGCTAGTTGACTTTAGATATAACCCTCACTTTAAAGCAAAAAACGGAGAGAATGGTATGTCTAAGAGTATGCACGGAAAAAATGCTGAAGATTTATTTGTTGATGTACCACCAGGCACTATCGTTAGAGATGCCGAAACAAAAGAATTAATTGCTGACTTAAAAGAAGATGGCGAAGAAGCGATTATTGTTAAAGGTGGCCGTGGCGGTCGAGGAAACAAACGTTTTGCAACTCATAACAACCCGGCACCATCGATTGCCGAAAATGGTGAACCGGGAGAAGAACGTGATGTTGAATTAGAACTAAAAGTGATTGCGGATGTTGGCCTACTTGGCTTCCCTTCAGTTGGAAAATCAACGTTATTATCTGTTGTATCTGGGGCAAAACCAAAAATCGGGGCTTACCATTTCACAACATTAGCTCCAAATTTAGGTGTAGTGGATTTAAATGATGGTAGTGGCTTTGTGATGGCAGATATACCTGGGTTAATTGAAGGAGCATCTGAAGGTATTGGTTTAGGAATTGATTTCTTAAGACATATCGAAAGAACACGTCTGTTGCTCCATGTGATAGATATGAGTGGTATGGAAGGACGCGATCCTGTTGAGGATTTCAATACCATTAACAATGAATTACAAGAGTATGATCCGAAACTATTAGAACGCCAACAAGTGATTGTTGCCAATAAAATGGATCTACCTGATTCACATGAAAACTTAAATAAATTTAAAGAAGAACTAGCTAAGAGAGGACTAGACTATAAACTTTACGAAGTTTCTGCTGCAACTAGACAAGGTATTGATACGTTAGTTAGAGATGTTTCTCAATTAGTTAAAGAGTTACCGGATACCTTACTTTATGATGAAGAAGATGTGGAAGAGCGTGTTGTTTACAAACACGAATCGAAAAAAGATACATTCCGTATTGAACGTGATTCTGAAGGTACTTGGGTATTATCTGGCGAAAAACTAGAACGTTTATTTGCGATGACCAACTTTGATCATGATGAAGCAATTATGCGTTTTTCAAGACAGCTGCGCGGAATGGGAGTCGACCAAGCCTTACGTGATCGTGGGGCAATGAACGGTGACTTAGTACGTATTGAAGAATTTGTCTTTGAATTTATGGATTAGGTAAGGAATGTTTAGATGGAAATTCAATTTTTAGGAACGGGTTCCGGAGTACCGGCTAAACATCGGAATGTCTCAAGTCTAGCGTTAAAATTACTAGATGAAATTAATGAAATATGGTTGTTTGATTGTGGGGAAGCAACGCAACACCAAATACTCAGAACAACTTTAAAACCGCGTAAGGTAACTAAAATTTTTATCACACACATGCACGGTGACCATATCTTTGGTTTGCCTGGTTTTTTAAGTAGTCGTGCTTTTCAAGGTGGAGATTCACCGCTAACGATTTACGGGCCAAAAGGAATTAAAGATTACGTTCTTATGTCTTTAAAATTATCAAAATCATTTTTAAAATACCCACTGCATTTTGTAGAATTTAAAGATGGGGATCAACTCCTTAAGACAGAACAATTCAGCGTTACTGTTCAAAAGGTATCACATGGAATTGACTCATTTGGTTTCCGAATTGAAGAGAAAGATCATCAGGGCACACTTGATGCAAAAGCGTTAAAAGAATTAGGTGTGCCATTTGGTCCACTTTACGGTAAACTAAAAAATGGTGAAACAGTAACTTTAAAAGATGGCAGTGTTGTTAATGGTAAAGATTATATCGGACCGGATATCAAAGGCCGTAAACTCGCAATTATTGGTGATACTAAACCATGTAAGAATGCCTATGATATAGCTAAAGATGTCGATGTATTAGTGCATGAAGGAACATTTAATCATGATGATAAAGACTTAGCATATGCGTATAATCACTCGACCAATGTTCAAGCGGCAGAGCTTGCTTTGAAAGCGAAGGTAGGAACATTACTATTAACACACATTAGTTCAAGATATTTAGCTAATGATGTTAAAGTGTTAGAAAAGCAAGCACGAGAAGTATTTAAAGAATCTTACCTTATGTATGATTTTAAAGAATATGAAATTAAGTATAATAACTAGTGTGTTTGAGATTTCAATGTTTAGTAAATAGAAAAATTAGGGAAGGGTGGACACCATGTTCGCCCTTCACTTTTTGTGGGGAGGTTGATGTGAATGAATAATGGATTTAAAGGGACAGTTTTCATAACAGGGGCTTCATCAGGTATTGGTTATCATACAGCACTTGAAGCGGTAAAATCAGGATACCGTGTCATATTAACAGCGCGCCGATTAGAACGACTTAAAGAACTACAACAATTATGTGATGCGATTAATCCAAATAGTGCGATTATTTATCAAATGGATTTACTGGATATCGATCAGGTTGAAGCAGTCATTACGGCAGTTCAGGAAAACTACAACGTTGATGTTTTATTAAATAATGCAGGTATGGGATTAACGAAATTTGTCAGAACATTGACTTTTAAAGATATTGATACTGTTTTTAGAGTCAATGTGCTGGCTTTAATGTATATTTCAAAATTGTTTGCTGCTTATTTTGTCGATCGTCAAAAGGGTCACATTATTCAGATTGGATCCATTGCCGGAAAGGTACCTACTCAAAAGACAGCTGTCTATTCAGCTTCTAAGGCAGCCGTCTTATCATTTACAGATACAATGAGACAAGAGTTAAAAACACATCATGTTTTTGTGACAACAATAAATTTAGGACCTGTAGATACAGATTTTTTCCAAAAAGTAGATACTGATCCATCATATCTCAAAAAAGTTAAGCCATTTATGCTGTCTGAAGAGGCCGTATCTAAGAAAATTGTATCGGTGATGAGGACTAATAAGAGAGAAGTTAACAGGCCATTACTACTAGCGGCAGGAGCAAAACTATACCAATTAGTTCCGTCTTTGGCAGACCGACTATTATCAATGACATTTAGAAAGTAATCATTAAAGGAGTTTTTATTTTGAGCGAAATGCTGTGGAAGATTCAGGAAAAAGCAAATAACGAATTAGTTCAAAAATTGAAAGAATCATTACCGTATTCTGAGTCTTTTATTCAGTTATGCCTTAATCGTGGTTTAACTAGTGTGTCTGAGATTGAATCATTCATACAGCCAAATGAACAGTGGTTTCATGATCCATTTGAGTTCTTTGAAATGAATAAAACGGTTGAACGCATTTATGAAGCGCTCGAAAAGAATGAATCCGTTTTAATTTATGGCGATTACGATGCGGACGGTGTTACTAGTACGACTATTCTTTATGAAACTTTACTGACTCTGGGGATGACAGTATCTTATTACATACCTGACCGATTTGAAGATGGATACGGCCCGAATATTGTAAGATATAAAGAGGCGATTGAACAAGGTGTGCAGTTGATTATCACCGTCGATAATGGGGTGGCAGGGCATGAAGCAATAGAGTATGCTAAGGAACAATCCGTTGATGTGATTGTGACAGATCACCACGAACTCCCTGAAAAATTGCCAAATGCTTACAGTATTATTCATCCCAAACATCCAGAAGGGAACTACCCTTTTAAAGAATTAGCTGGGGTAGGTGTAGCACTGAAGACAGCACAAGCTATCCTTGGTGAGCTGCCGACCGATTTTTTAGACCTTGCAGCGATTGGAACGGTTGCAGATATGGTTTCGCTGACTGGTGAAAACCGTGCCATTGTTTATTATGGTCTAAAAATACTTCGACAAACACAACGTATGGGTTTAAGACAATTGATTGTTGATTTAGGTATAAAACCTTCAGAAGTTGATGAGAAAACGATTGGCTTTCAAATTGCACCAGTAATGAATACGGCAGGGCGTCTTGAACAAGCGAATATTGTAGTTGAATTACTTTCATCATTTGATGAAGAAGTCATCCAGTCTATTACAAAACATTTAATTGAGATAAATGAACAACGCAAAGATATTGTGAAAACGATTGTCGAAGAAGCCATGAATCAGATTGAACCTACTGATGAAATTAATATTCTTAAAAGCGAACACTGGCATGAAGGAGTTTTAGGACTTGTTGCTAGTAGACTCGTACGAGAAACAGCGAAGCCAACCATTGTGTTAAAAGAATTTCCCGAACGTGGTTATGCCAAAGGATCTGCTCGAAGTGTGGACAATTTTGATTTATATCAAGAGTGTAATGAAGTTAGAGACTTATTCACTCATTTTGGTGGTCACCAGATGGCTGCTGGAATGACATTGCTGATTGAAAATATTAATCCACTTAAAATACATTTATCTGAACAAATTAAAGAATTGAAGAAGACAGTTGAAATTAAACCGGCTATTTCAATTGAAGGGACGCTAGATGTAGGTCAAGTTGATTTAGATTACATTAAAGAAATCAATTTACTCAAACCGTTTGGCATAGATAACCCGCTTCCGACCTATTTATTTAAACAAGTGAATATTCAGGGAGCACGCCGTATTGGAAAAGATAAAACGCATTTGAAGATGACTATTAAGGAAGAATCGACTTCATTAGATACGATTGGCTTTTCGTTTGGTAATATTGTTGACTTTTTATCTGAATCTTCAAAAATTGATGTCGTTGGTCAAATTGAAACGAATGAATGGAATGGTAACAAAAAACCTCAATTATTGATTGAAGATATTAAGTTGCTAGCTCCTAAATTGATTGATAGACGAACATCACAGTTAAAAAAAACAATGTTTGAACTTGAACAGGTTACTTACGTTTGTTTTAGTGATAGAGTATTGAACACCATTCAACCACTCTTAAAGGAATCAAGTACAGCAATTAACCATGTAGACCTACTAGTCAGATCAAATCAAGATTCACATTATATACTTGTTGATTGTCCATCAAGTTTAGAAGATTTAGCGAAAGTTGTTCAAGCAATTGGAGACCAAAAAATCACCATATATTTTTACAAAAAGCATAGTTTATATTTAAATGGTTTACCTACTAAAGAACAATGTGCAACTGTTTATAAATATATCGCAACACACCCCGTGTTACCTGTTCAGAATTTGTCTAAATCCTTATCCGATTATCTAAAAATGAGCGATTTAACGTTTAATTTAATAATTAAGCTGTTTTTAGATGCAAACTTTGTTAAAATAGAGGATGGACAGCTATGTTATATTCAAAACGATGAAAAGATTAATTTAGTCCAAACGAAAAGATATAAAGCGTACCAGTCATTAATGAAATTAGAAGAACAGCTTTTATTCAGTTCAAAAGATGAATTGGTACAATTAATCAATGAATTAAATAATGAGGAGTAAGAGAACTTATGGATTACAAAAAGTATATTGCAGATGTCCCGAACTTCCCTGAAGAAGGTATAATATTTAGAGATATTTCGCCACTAATGGCTAATGGTGAAGTATTTAATAGTGCGATTCAAGAAATCGTTAAGTTTTGTAAAGATAAAGAAGTTGAGATTATAGTAGGTCCAGAAGCTCGAGGCTTTATTGTAGGATGCCCTGTTGCTTACGAATTAGGCATCGGATTTATTCCAGCCCGTAAAAAAGGTAAATTACCTCGTAAAACAATTGAAAAATCATACGGACTTGAATACGGTGAAAATGTTCTTCAAATTCATGAAGATGCAATTAAACCAGGTCAAAAAGTTCTTGTGTGTGATGATTTATTAGCTACTGGTGGAACAATCAAAGCGACAATAGAGTTGATTGAACAATTAGGTGGCGAAGTTGTAGGTACAGCATTTATCGTTGAATTAATGGAATTAAAAGGTCGCGATAAAATTGAAGGATACGATCTACTTTCATTAACACAATACGACTAATGACCAAATTAATATTTTGATTGACAATATACAGGAGTGTATCCATGACAGTTCAACAATTACCACAAATAAATAAAGCGTCGGGCTTAGAAATTGGTCTATATTCGATTGGCGATTTTATTCAGTCGACTGATGTAAATTTATCTGCAAAAGAACGACTTAACCAGATAATTGAAATGGCTAAACTAGCTGAAGATGCTGGGTTGGATGTGTTCCAGTTAGGAGAATCTCATCAAGAACACTTTATATCTCAAGCACACTTTTCAATCTTATCAGCAATTGCTGCAAAGACTGATCGTATCAAATTAGCGACGGGTGCGACTATTATTGGCACATCAGATCCGGTGCGTATATTTGAAGATGCTGCGACAATTGATCTAATCTCAAATGAGCGTTTTGAATTAGTTTGCGGACGTTCAGCGAGGACCGGATTGTTTGATTTGTTAGGCTATTCATTAAATGATTATGAAGAATTATTCGAAGAGAAATTTAAACTATTACTTGAAATTAATAATAATGAAATTGTTAATTGGGAGGGCGAATTTAGAAGTCCTTTAAATGATGCGCATATTCTTCCAAGGCCAGACCGTCCATCAAAAGGCTTACCGATTTGGCGAGCTAATGCTGGTACTTTAAATTCATCATTGAAAGCAGCGGAAGCGGGTATACCATTATTTCTGATGCACCTTCGTGGCGATATTAATCATTATGCTGAAATTATTAAACAATACCGTCAAAAAGCAGAAGAAGTTGGACATCAACAACTTCCAGTTGCGACAGCTGGATTTTTATTACCAAAAGGTACAACTGCTGAAGCGATTGATGTATATTATCCAAGAATTGCTACTGGAATGGCAATGATTGGACATAGCCAATTTGACTCCGATGAATTTAATAAAGAAGATCTGAAAGATAGTGTAAGTAATATTGGTTCGCCAGATTATATAATTGAAAAGATCCTAAAACAGCATGAAGCATTTAATCATGATCGCTATGTTGCCCAGATTGATTTTGGTGGTACAACTATTGATGAGATTAAAGAGACAATTGATATACTAGGAAACAAAATTGTTCCAGAAGTAAAAAAATATACTAAAAAATAAATAAAAAATAAATAAAAAAGAACTAGTCCTGCAGAATAAAATTTGTAGAACTAGTTCTTTATTATTTTCTATAGATTTAAAAACTCAGCAATTTCATTTTCGGACATTGAACTGTCACTTCTTGATTTCACACCGTCCCCAGTGGAATAAAGTAATCCAGGAACAGTAGGAATGTCGTAATTGTTTCTAAAAGCAGCAATTTCAGCTAAATAATCAGGATGCTCAGAGTGAACAAAGTATACTGGGACATCATTTTCTTTCACAACGTTATCAAGTTTTGGAATAAATGATCGGCAGAAAGGACATGTTTCTCGTCCTATAAATACTATGGTACCACCTTCATCTTTTAAAAGCATTTCAGCTTTTTCTGGTGTTACTTCTCTATACGTTTCAGTTATTTCTAAAAA
>DATGUS010000014.1:0-15007 GCA_035301245.1 Alloiococcus sp.
TAATGCTTCAATATTATCAGGCCTTGCTCGTCCGAAGAAAGCTTTAGCCGCTCCATTAAGTAATAGTGCTCCAATAATCATGGTTAAACTATACCAGAGGGCTGCCTTGAATTTCTTTAAAGAAAGAAGCAAACTGGTAATAATAAGGACAATGGTTGCTTGTGACCAAGCATCGCCTACTGTGGTGATACCTAAAGCAATTTCTGATCTAAATGATGTTCTCAAATTATGCAGCAGACTACCCAAGTTAAAATCGATTTGGTCTAAGGTGGCTTGGTTAAAAGCAACCATGAAAGCGAGAATGATAAAAGGAATAGTCAAAATCAACCCTGTAATGGCTGTGTTTCTCGTATTCCAAAATGTTACCTGTCTACGAGACATGGTCTCACCCCTTTCTTAAATAGATATCACTCATTTTAATGCGTTACTAACTACACTATATTAACTTAAATCTTATAATTAATCATGTTTAATTGTCTATATTTATAAATTTTTTGACTTTTATGTAGGAGTAACGTATCCTTGACAAGGGAAACTAAATTTTAATAATGCCCCCGACATGAAGAGATAGTAAAGGTACTGTCTCTAAAATAATTTTAAGGAGCGTTCATTTTATAATGAAAGTTTTTGATTATGAAGACATTCAGTTGATCCCAGCGAAAGCAATTGTCCAGAGTCGTTCAGAATGTGACACCTCAGTTGAGTTAGGTGGTCGTCGTTTTGACCTACCAGTAGTTCCTGCGAATATGCAGACGGTTGTCGACGAAACTCTTTCAGAATGGTTAGCTGAAAATGGCTTTTTCTATGTCATGCATCGTTTCGAAGAAGAAACCCGTCAAGCATTTATCCAAAAAATGCATGACAAAGGGTTATTTGCTTCCATTAGTTTAGGTGTGAAAGATTATGAGTATGAATTCGTAGAAAAACTAGCTAAGGACAACACCATTCCTGAATACATTACAATTGATGTAGCGCATGGTCATTCTGATATGGTTATTCGTATGATCAAGCATGTGAAAAAACACTTACCTAATTCATTCCTCATTGCTGGTAACGTTGGAACGCCAGAGGCAGTACGCGAACTTGAAAATGCTGGAGCTGACGCCACAAAAGTTGGGATTGGACCTGGTAAAGTATGTACAACAAAATTAAAAACTGGATTTGGAACAGGCGGATGGCAGTTAGCTGCATTATCTCGTTGTTCTAAAGTTGCCCGTAAGCCATTAATTGCTGATGGTGGTGTGAGAACACATGGTGATATTGCTAAATCGATACGTTTTGGTGCAACAATGGTTATGATTGGTTCATTGTTCTCAGGACACGATCAATCTCCAGGTGAATTAATTGATATCAATGGAACTAAATATAAGGAATACTTCGGAAGTGCTTCAGCTTACCAAAAAGGTGAACGCAAAAATATCGAAGGGAAAAAAATGCTTGTCCCATATAAAGGTGATATTAAAGACACCTTATTAGAAATGAAACAAGACTTACAATCTTCTATCTCTTATGCAGGTGGTAACGATGTCGATGCCATTCGTAAAGTTGATTATGTGATTGTTAAGAACTCTATCATGAACGGTGAAAGTTATAACGCTTTTGGAATCGATGTTCCTGACAGTTTAGCAACATCAAATTTTAATCAACCATAAAAATAAGTCTGCTCTCAATATCGAGGGCAGACTTTTATTTATTTTATTCGATCTATAATATGGAGTATGTCAGTGACAGCTTTTTTCATATCATGATTTTGTACAATGAAATCCGTCTCTTCTGGTGGATCGAGCTCACCGGTTTCATTACAATGGTCAATACGTTCTTGGATAATGATTTCACTGTCGCCTCTTTTTTGCATACGGTTTATCATTTCTTCTTGTGAAATGTTAATGAATATAACCACAGCTTCATCTGGGTACTCTTTTTTCATTACTTTGGCACCATTTCGGTCAAGGCAGACATGAACTATATCATTCTTATTAAGAGAATCATCGACTTCTTTCTTGGTTAACCCATATGTTTTTTGGTTATATTGGGTTTGTTCTATAAAATCATCGTCATTAAGCTCATGTGTTTCTCTAAAATAGTAATCAACGCCTTCACTTTCACCACTTCTTGGTTTTCGAGTAGTGGTTGTTACCAATTTTTTATAGCCTAATTCAGATAATTTCTCACCAATAGTAGTTTTACCACTACCACTTGGGCCTACAAAGATTAATATTTTTTTACGAGTGGCTTTATGACTCTCCAAGATGATTAACCCCCTAAAGTGACATCCGTTTCTTGATACCACGCTAGCGCATCATGTAAGTGTGAATTTTTGTAATCTGGCCAAAATTCATTGATAATATAAATATCAGAATACACAGATTGAACAGGTAGGAAGCCGCTTAACCGGCGTCGGTTCCCCCAACGAATCACCATATCCATACGAGAAATATCTTTAGAAGCTAAATGGTCAATAACCTTACCACTTTCACAAGCCCCATTCTCAAGTGCATAATTTAAGTCCCAATCCCAACCATAATTTACTAAGAAGTTTACTTTCATAGTCCCTTTGCCGAATTTTGTTCGTTTCATCGAGTAGGGTTTTAATTCTTCAGGAAACACTTTTGAATCTGTATTCCCTATAACAAGTAAATCAGCATCACGTTTTTTTAATTGTTCGACTGAATCAACACAGGCTTTAATGAATGCTCTAGATTGAATTGAAGGCCGTTTGACATTATCCATCGTAAATCCATAAAACGTCATCTCTTCTATACCTAATTCCAATGCTTCATCAAATAAATCAAGTCCTGGGCCAATACCGTTACTGTAGCCATCTTGCTTCCCGAGACCCTTTGCTACAGCCCATCTTCGGTTACCGTCAGGAATAACTCCAATGTGTTTTGGTAATCTTTTATATTTACTCATTCATAAAACTCCTTGTAGGATACTATTTATTCTATGATACATAAAAAATACCTTGAATTTCAATGAGTACGATTATCGTCTAAGCTTTTATCTACGATTATTCTTAAGGTATGATATGAAAACACTTTCCACTGTTAAGACTACTTTTTTTGTTTTATAATCGAAATGACTTAAGCAAGGAGGTTCTTCTGTGACAAAACAAATACAAAGTTCTAAAAGTAATGGAAATGATATTAAAGGTTGTGTTGCTGTCTGTGTTGAAATTGGCCGTTTAATGCTGGTGAATGGCGCAGAAACTTATCGTGTGGAAGACACTGTATACCGTGTTGGCCATAGCTTAGGCGTTAAAAACATCAGTACGTTTGTCGTGCCTACTGCTATCATTGTTACCGCTGAAGATGAAGATCAAGAAGAAATCACTCAACTAACACGTGTCACAGAACGCCATACGAATCTCGAAATGATCGCTAACTTAAACCAACTATCAAGGAACTTATCCAAAGAACCTAGAACACCGAATGAAGTTCGCGTCATGTTATATCACATTCAAATGGACACTAATGAATATAAACCATTTGTATCAATATTATTATCTGCTATTGCTACTACAGCCTTTACTTTGATATTTGAGGGTTCTATAGCAGATATGTTCCCCGCATTCATTCTAGGCGGTATCGCAACATTTATTTATGAACATGTCTCTAGCATAACCAATATCTCTTTCTTCGCCGAACTTGTCTCAGCATTCACTGTCGGCTTACTGACATTACTATTCATTCAGTTTGGTATTGGTGAGAATACAGATATTATTATCATCAGTAGTGTGATGGTACTTGTACCAGGAATTGCTATCACCAATGGTTTACGTGACTTGATGGCTGGTCACTTACTTTCAGGTGTCGCTGTATTGTCTAAAGCCATTATGACAGCAGCTGCCATCGGGATTGGTATTGTTCTAGTTTTATCATTTATGTAGGGTTCATGTAGGAGGTTTTATTTTATGGATCACAACATTTTTATCACAACGATTGCCGCAACATTTACAACACTCGGGTTTGCTATTTTATATAACATCCCCCGACGTCACTTACCTATAGCTTCAATTATTGGTGGAATGGGTTGGATGATCTACTACTTTTTTATGAATGACTTAGGCATTCAATTATTTGCAAGTGCTGGACTAGCTTCACTGACAATATCCGTTGTTAGTCAGTTATTTGCTCGTAAATACGCCGTTCCCGTAACTATTTTTTCGATTCCAGCAATCATTCCTCTTGTTCCTGGTGGCTCTGCTTATAACGGAATGCGTGCTTTTATTATGGGAGAGTATGCCATCGCAACCGGACACGTTATTGATACATTTATTATCGCCGGTGCCATTGCATTAGGATTAACGGTGAATACTGCTATCTTCCAAGTTTTGTCTCCAAAAGCCATTGTGCAGCAAGGCAGACGATACTTGCCTTAAACATAATCCACGTCTATTCATCGTGCTTTATACGTTAAAAATCGTTTTTGAGTAGTTTTTTTACCAATAACGATAATGAGTTTATATTAAAATCACTCTTCAAAGACTTGATGAAACCATAGCATAAGACAAACGATTCGTATAAAACAAAAAATCGTCAAATCACGGCTCTATTTTGAACCTGATTTGACGATTTCTATTTATTTATATTTTCATTTTAATAACTTAATTAGTCATTAATTAAAACTTGGTTTGCAGTAATGATTGCTAACTTAAATACGTCACTTGTGTTGCATCCACGAGATAAATCAGAAATAGGCTTGTTTAATCCTTGTAAGATTGGGCCTACTGCATCAAATCCACCTAAACGCTGAGCAATCTTGTAACCAATATTACCTGATTGTAATTCTGGGAATACAAATACGTTTGCTTGACCAGCTATATCTGAATCTGGCGCTTTTTGATTAGCTACTGTGTCAACAAATGCCGCATCGAATTGTAACTCACCATCAACGGCTAAGTTAGGATCTTTTTCTCTAGCAATTTCAACGGCTTCGCGAACTTTATCGACTTGGTCGCCGGCTGCAGAACCTTTAGTTGAGAAGCTTAACATGGCAACTTTAGGGTCGATATCAAACATTTTAGCTGTTTTCGCACTTTCAACAGCAATTTCAGCTAAAACATTTTTGTCTGGATCTGGGTTGATTGCACAATCAGCAAATACATAACGTTCTTTACCTTGTCCACGTAGCATAACGAATGCACCCGATGTTCGTGTTACACCCTCACGTGTTTTAATAATTTGCAGCGCCGGACGAACTGTATCGCCAGTTGAGTGAATAGCCCCTGATACTAAACCATCTGCACGATCAGTATGAACTAACATTGTACCGAAATAGTTCACATCTTTTAAGATTTCACGAGCGTCTTCTTCAGTAGCTTTACCTTTACGGCGTTCAACAAATGATTCTACCAATTCGTCAATGGCGTCATAATTTTCGGGATCTAATATTTCAATACCTTCAATATCAAACCCTTTATCTTTTGCAATCGTTAGAACTTCTTCTTTATTACCAATTAAAATTGGTGTGACTAAATCTTCACGTTTAAGACCAACCACAGCACCTAAGATACGATCATCCGTTGCTTCAGGGAAAACAATTTTTATTTCTTTTCCTTGAATTTTTTGTTTTAAACTTTCTAATAATTCCACAAGTATCCCTCCAGATATTTTACACATAAAATTTATCATCTTCATTGTAACAGATATTTCTAAATTAATACAGTTTGTTTTAGCTGTTACATTGATTTTAACTTCATTTTATTATTTTAACTCGGGAAGCTCCCAATCAATCGATCTATATCCCATCGACTTTAACGCTGCATTCGTCTTCGAGAAAGGCTTAGATCCGAAAAATCCTCGGTAGGCAGATAATGGGCTTGGATGGGCGCTTTGTATAACAGTATGTTTAGTTGTATCTATCATTTTTTTCTTAGTGATCGCTGCATTCCCCCATAAAATAAACACCATTGGTTGCTCTCGATGATTTAATGAATGAATCACGTGATCAGTTAATTCTTCCCACCCTTTTCCACGATGAGAGTGAGCCTGTCCTGCACGAACAGTTAAAACAGTGTTCAGTAGCAAGACACCTTGTTCGGCCCATGATTTTAAATAGCCATGGTTAACTGGTTTTATTCCCAAGTCATCATCAAGCTCTTTATAAATATTTTTCAAAGACGGTGGTACAGCAACTTCCGGACGCACCGAAAAAGCTAAGCCATGTGACTGGTTTGGCCCATGATAGGGATCTTGACCTAGAATGACTACTTTCACGTCATCATAGTCGGTCCATTCAAACGCGGTCCATAAGTCATTCATCGGTGGATAAATGACCTTTTCTTGGTACTCTTCTTTCAGAAATTCTCTTAGTTTTTGATAACTGGACTCACTTGCTGCCTGTTGTAAAATAGGCTCCCAATGATTTTTAATCGGTATGGTCATATTATCAACCTCTCTTTTATTTATCCGCTTAATAATTCAATATTATTTTAATAAAGAAATGACAGAACATCAATTCGATCCTTTAGTATTTAATCATCATTTTTGATACTATTAGAATAGAAGAAATCAAGATTAAACATATTAAGGAGACTCATAATGATTAAATTAATCGTGTCGGATATGGACGGCACGCTACTTAACGAGCGTGTTGAATTATCAGATAGGAACGCTGAAGCCGTTAAGCGAGCTCAAGCAGCTGGCATTGATTTTGTGATTGCCACAGGACGTTCATTTCAATCAGGTTACACTTTGGTAGAAGACAAAGGCATCAAATGTCCTTTCATTGGTCAAAACGGGGCAACTTATTACAATGAACAACAAGAACTACAAGTCATTCGCGGTCTATCAAAAGATAAAGTCCGTCAAATGATGAAGATTTTTGACGAAACACCTGTTTATTATGAATTAGTTACGTTTGATGGTCCTTACTCAAACAATGAAGAAGCATTTAGAGAGCATGCCTATGACATTATCACTGACATTAACCATGATATCGATGAAGCTGCCATTTACGCTTATATTGAAAAAATGGTTAATAGCGAACGTATCAACTTTGTAGATAATTATGATGAAATTTTAAATGATGACGACCAAGTTATTTTAAAGCTATCAGTTCTATCAACCTCAGGATCAATAAAACTAGATGACTTAAGACGAAAACTAGAAAAAGAGATTGACGATATTGTCGTCACTGCATCAAGTCGTAAAAACTTAGAAATTAACCACATCACTGCAACTAAAGGGCGGGCAGTTTCTGAATATGCGAAGATGAAAGGTTACGATGCAACGGAAGTCATGACAATTGGTGATAACATCAATGACTTAACCATGTTGGACTGGGCAAAATATGGTACGGCTATGGATAATGCGGCCCATGAAGCTAAAACTGTTTCTGACTACCGCACTGACTCAAATACCAATGACGGCGTAGCAAAATTAATTGATCGTGTGCTGAGCGGTGATATTTACAAGGAGTAATCACTAACTATTTACTAACGATGGTGTCGGAGAATAAAATGATTGATGGGATTATTTTCAATAAGTAACACTTCCTATTCTTCCTTTCGTAATCACTATGGGGATAGTGAAAGGATGGTTGAATATGCAAGTCAATATTGATCTCATGCAAGCAGTCGTTGACGCAATCAGTAATATCGGTTTTCCAATTTTTATCACATTGTTTCTTCTACACCGAATGGAAGTCAAAATTGATCATCTTATAAAAGCGATCCATAATTTAACACAAGTGATTTCCAAAACAGAAGGCTGAACAAAAGTCACACAGTTAAAAATTGAATAACTTCACCTCTCAAGCTCATTGACAGTAAATCCAATGAGCTTGTTTTTTACAATCATCATTTTTATAAAAATATTATTTAATGATATAATTAAGTACATAAATGAATCATGTCAGACTTGGAGGAAGTACAATGGTTCAGCTATATATTAAAGAACAGATGCACCCTGGTTCCAAGCGCCTTATCGTTAAGAGTGAAAATCGTCGTGATCTTTTTATTATTGAAGGCGATTGGGGCAGAAAAGGAAATATTATTCAACTGTATACAATCAATGGTACCCGTCTGATAAAAGTGAAACAGCAGACATTATCCATTTTTCCAAAATTTAAATTATTCATTAATGACCAACCAATGGGCTTTATTAAAAAGAAACCTCGCTTGTTCAGAGAGCCTTATTATGATGTGACTAAATTTGGATGGCGAGCCTCAGGTAATTACCGTAAACAAGAATACACGGTGAAACGTAAACGACAATTAATTATGTCCGTTGATAAAGCTGTTACATCATTTGGTGATTTTTACAGCTTGGATATCGTCGATCCAAGCCATGCTGCTTTATGTTGTATTCTTGCAGTAATTATTGATCATTTTTCTATCAACAAACAATCACACAAAAAACATGAGGATCAACAACAAATTTTACAGAGACAATGCTAGTAACTTTACGATTCATATGCTTTAAAAATATTAATTGAACACCAAAATACCGTCTAACAACGTGGAAAAAAGTCCCTAATGATTGAGGTGACCTCAATCATTAGGGATTCGTGCACGCCACTTTATTGGGCGGTTTTTTGTACTTTAAACTGGTTTTTGCATATGGTCATAGGTATGACCGACGATATCAATTTCTGTAACCGTCTTAAAACCTTGTTTTTCATAGATAGCTCTCGCAAAATCATTGTCTTGGTCACAATTGAGACCAACAACAGGATAACCGGCATCTTGAGCTTGTTTATAAACGGCCTCAAGGAGTTCTTTACCAATCCCTTGACCGCGGTAGTCTTTACCGGTCACCAAGCAGTCCAGATACCATTCATTTTCTAATGTTTCATCACCAAAAAGATCTAAATCCTTCATTTGGTGCTTTTTTAAAATCTTATTGACAGCATCTAAATCTTCTTGGAAGTCACTAGGATAAGTACCAGCATAAGCTGCCACTTTACCATCTACCTCTTTGACAATTAATTGCGGATACCCAAGTTTATTATCCGCGTTTTTTCCTAAATCAATCATGGCCTTCTTCAAATCAGACCAGTCATACTGGTTTAAAGTTGGGTGCTCCATATCCTCTAGCACAATTTTGAATAATTCCATAATCTCTGGTAAATCATTGAATGTTGCATTTCTAATCATAAATTTAACTACTTTCTTTATTTAATAATCGCACAATGCGTTCAGATACTTGACGGTTAATTCCCAATTGATTAATCTCTTCGACAGACGCTTCTTTCAAGCGCTTCATTGATCGAAAATGTCTGAGTAACTTGGTTCGTGTTTTCGGGCCGACACCTTTAATATTATCTAACTCCGAAGTAAAACTATTTTTACTTCGAACATTCCGGTGAAAGGATATCGCAAAGCGGTGCACTTCATCTTGAATGCGTTGAACGAGATAGAATGCTTGACTGCGCGGACTTAAAATAACTGGCTCCAAGTTCTCTCCGAATAACAATCCGGCGGTTTGGTGTTTATCATCTTTTACCATACCTGCTACCGGCACATCTAAGCCCAGTTCATTCTCGATGACGTCCACTGCCGCATTCACCTGAATTTTTCCACCATCCATTAAAACTAAATCAGGTAGTGGTTTTTCTTCTTTAAGCAATCGCGTAAAGCGACGACGAATCACTTCGGTCGTGGTTGCCGCTTCGTTAGCGCCTTCGACGGTTTTGATATTAAATTTACGATAATTATTTTTATCTTCTTTTCCGTCTTTAAAAGAAACCATTGCCGAAACAGGGTTTGTCCCTTGAATATTCGAGTGGTCAAACGCTTCAATGCGTTCAAGATAAGGTAGACCCATTGCTTCTGACAACTCTTTAACAGCACCTGTTGTTTTACGTTGTTTTATTTCGATTAAGCGGAATCGTTCAATTAACGCTTGTTTACTGTTATCGTATGCCATATCTAGTAATTTTTTCTTCTCGCCGCGTTGAGGGATATGCACTTTAGTATCTAATGCATCAGATAAAAGTTGAACATCCAATCCTGGCGGCACATAGACTTCTTTAGGTACCATGTTATTTTTATCTTGATAATATTGTAAGATAAAACTCATCAATTCTTCCTCAGGCGGATCGTAACAAGGGAACATCGCCGCTTCACGTTTAATAAGGGTTGCTTGACGTACGAAGAACACTTGAATGGAGATCCAACCTTTATCCATATAGTAGTGGAAAAAATCTCGCTCGACAAAACTATTAGAAATGATCGCTTGTTTCTCTACGGTTGTTTCAATATACGAAATCTGATCTCTAAATTCAGCGGCAGCTTCAAAGTTTAAATCTTCTGAAGCCTCGAGCATCTTACGCTTTAAATCGGCTTTAATATCTTTTACATTTCCTTTTAAAAAAGAACGAATACGTTTAATTTGTTTGTCATATTCCTCTTTAGGTACCTCATGATCACAAGGACCGATACATTGTCCCATATGATAATACAAGCATGCCCGTTTTTGACCTTTGGGACAGCGTCTGAGGGGATAAATTTTATTCAACAATTGTTGTGTCTGCACTGCTGCCCCGACGTTCGGATACGGCCCGAAATATTCACCACCATCTTTTTTAATTTCAGAATCAACCACTAACTGCGGGTCGCGTTCGTTAGTAATTTTTAAATACGGATAAGTTGTGCCGTATTTCAGTAAAATATTGTATTGCGGTTTGTGCTTTTGAATCAGCGAAACCTCTAGTAACAATGCTTCTTTATCAGAACTGGTAATAATATATTCAAAGTCCCTAATATCCGCTACTAGTCGTGCTGTCTTCCCTGTATGGGTACTTTTAAAGTAAGAGCGCACTCGATTTCTTAGATTTTTAGCTTTTCCAATATAAATGATATCATTATCTTTATTTTTCATTATATAACAACCAGGATTGGTGGGTAATAATTTTAACTTATTTTCAATCATTTCGGATGCCACTTTATCCACCTCCTTCATCTCTCTATCTATTATTAATTCTTACTTAAACTGACTTTGAGCTCAATCAAATCTTTTTAATGACTAGTCTTCAAATAAATATAAGTTGTATTTTTCATTAAAGTCAGAACGGCCTACGCGAACACCTTGGTAATGGTAGTCTTTGCCAAGTTCATGTTTATCATTTTTTATATCCTCATCAATTTGATCAGCAATTTTAGCAAATAATTCATCGATTTCTTCTTCAGTCAATGAACCAACATTATCTTTATAGCGCATTAAGAAGGCTTCTTCATCTCGTCCACGATAAAAATCAATATATAACTCTTCCATCCGTTCCACTCCTTACGGTAACTCTTTCATTATAACAAATCCTGTCAAGTTTTCGACTTGCTCTTTTACGCTCATTATAACATTCGTCCCACTGTTGCCCTAACTTGTCGTTTTTGTGACTAAAATACTATTTTATACTAATTGATAGCTGGTCAAACCAACATTTTAAGTGCTTTTTTGTTATGATAATAAGGAGAAAAGCACAAAGTTAGGAGACTGCTATGAGTTATCAAAGCTATGATCGCATCGGCTTAATCGATGTCGGATCCAACACTGTACGTTTAGTTATTTTCGAAATTGATCCCTATGATTCATTTAGAGAACTTTTAAATATTAAAAACCCTGCTCGTCTTGTTCAATACATTGATAATCACATGATGGCTGATGAAGGTGTAGACAATTTAATTTACATTTTAAAAAGTTACGCAGATATTGCCAAGAGATACAAAATCAAAGAGCTGATTCCAATCGCTACGGCTGCTGTCCGTCAATCCGATAATGCCTTGTCTATTCAAAGACGTGTTTATGAAGAAACGGGTATTGATCTTAATATTCTTTCTGAAAAAGAAGAAGCTTTTTACGGTAATTATGCAGTCCGTCACACCTTACCAGTCAAAGATGGCATCAGTATCGATATCGGTGGAGGGTCTACAGAACTGACTTACTTTAAAGATAAAAAAGTCGTTGCTACCCACAGCTTTCCATTCGGTACCGTTAGTTTAAAAGCTAAATTCTTCGAAGGAAAAGATCATAATGACAACAAGGCCATTAAGAAAGCACGTAAGTGGATTCGCAAACAATTTGAGGCGTATAGCTGGATTAAAGAGTCAAAAGTTCCTTTAGTCGGTATTGGTGGTTCTGCGCGTAACATCGCTGAAGTATACCAACACAAACATAACTATCCAATTGCTGGCATTCATGGTTATTTAATCGATGGCGATAGTTTAAATAAAACGGTTGATATCTTTACGTCATCTTCACTAGAAGAGTTAAGTGATTTAGATGGGCTATCTTCAGACCGACGAGATATTATTATTCCAGCAGCTTTAGTATTTAATGAGCTGTTTAATGTTATGGAAGCTGATGGGTTTTTAATATCTAGTTACGGTATTCGTGAAGGGTTAATCCTTGAATATATTAACAAAAAACCTCACTATCCATACAGTCTGAAGTTTATCAAGCAACAGACTGTATTCCGAATGGCTAAGAAATATAAAATTATGGATGTGCCTTCAGATCACCGAATTAATATCGCTAGTCAATTACTTCGTGAACTTGAGAAGCTAGATATTTTAAATCCATCAATGGATGATATTGAGTTCTTACACTTCGGTGCAGCACTGTATTACCTTGGCACATTGATTGAGGATAAATCTGAATCACAACATACTTATTACATTCTGTCTAACTCGAACTTAAAAGGATTTACCCACAAAGAACGTGTGAAATTATCTTTAATTGCTAGTTATAAAAACCGCTCTTTATTTAAACAATACACAGAATTTACAAAAGATTGGTTTACAGAAGACGAATTAGATATGATGATGTATTTAGGGTCGATTACCAAATTCGCTGAAGCCTTAAATGATTCACAAATTAATGCCGTTAAAAATATAGATTTACAAGAAGCAAAAAAAGGCTACGAACTAACGGTTACGTATCAAGGGAATATTATTGCCGAAGAGTACCGTGCCGAAAAGCAGCGCAACCATTTTGAACGTGTCCTTGGCGATAAAGTAACCATAAAGTTTATCAGCGATAGTCAGTAACGACCATTTATAGGAGGGATTAATATGGCTTCTGAATCGATTGACTTTGATGATCCAAAGTATTATCAAAATCGGGAGCTCTCATGGCTTGATTTTAACGAGCGTGTGATTGCCGAAGCGACAGACCCGCGCAATCCTTTATTAGAGCAACTCAAATTTTTATCGATTGGTAGCTCCAACCTTGATGAATTTATCTCTGTGAGGGTGGCCGGTTTAATTGATCAAGAAAAATTAGGGGTTAAAGAAACGGATTCAAAAAAACAGTGGACGGCTTCCAAACAGCTTGAAGAGATAGCCAAACGAAATAATGACGTAGTTAGTTATCAATATGATATCTATCATTCGAAAATGGAAGAACTTAAAGACTTAGGTATTGAAGTCTTTGATGCTAGTGAGATATCACCAGCTGAAGATGCCTTCTTAAAGAAATTCTTTAAGGAGCAGCTACAACCGGGTATAACCCCATACGGTATCGATACTTACCGTCCATTCCCTCATCTTAATGACGGTGTGATTCATATCTTCGTTCACTTGGAACGAGATGGAGATTCTTATGAAGCAATTGTACCAATACCTTCTCTATTCGACCGTATTCAGTTAATTGAGATCGATGGTAAACGAAAGATTTTCTTCACAGAAGATATTGTGCGTCATAACTTAAAGACCCTTTTTAAAGGCTATGAAGTAACTCATTCATTTGTTTTTAGAATTACCCGAAATGCCGATTTAGAATTACAAGAAGAAGGGGCTGACGATTTACTATCAGTCATCGAAGATTACATTGAGCGCCGCAAGAATGGAATGGCTGTACGATTAGAGATTGATTGTCGTCGTGCTGAGTGTGATATAGCAGATGATGTGTCCTTTTTACGCGATGAACTTGAACTGAAGGAGCGCGATGTCTACCGTGTGGATGGACCGCTCGATTTGACTTATTTACTAGACTTAACCGATGAATTGGAAGAGGAGTTCCCTAAGCTAACAAACAAACCGTTCACTCCGGCTTATCCGTCAGTATTAAGGGAACGTTCTATTTTTGATATTATTGATCGTCAAGACTTATTCTTACATCATCCTTATGATTCATTTAAACCGATTATTCAAATGGTTCAAGAGGCTGTTCATGATCCTAAGACTATTGCGATCAAGATGACGTTATATCGTGTAAGTAACGATTCACCACTTGTCGCAGCCTTAAAAGAAGCGGCAAAAAATAAAATTCAAGTGACCGTATTAGTGGAGTTGAAAGCTCGGTTTGATGAAGCAAATAATGTCCACTGGGCCAAAGAATTAGAAGAAGCTGGTGCCCAAATTCTCTACGGGATGAAACAGTTGAAGACCCACAGTAAAGCGACTTTAATTGTTAAGAAAGACGCGGATGGTTTCCGTCGATACGCACACTTGGGAACAGGAAACTATAACGAGAAAACAGCCCGTCTTTATACGGATATGGGCATTATGACTTCTAATGATACAATTACAGAAGATGTCGCTGATTTCTTTAATTATTTAAGCGGGTATTCAGAGCAGCCGAATTACAACCATATTCATGTGTCGCCTTTTGAAATGCGAGATACCTTTATCGAAAAAATCGATCTTGAAATCGCCTCGCATAAAGAACATGGCAATGGTCAAATTATAGCTAAGATGAACTCACTGACGGATAAAGTCATTATTCGTAAGCTTTTTGAAGCAAGTAGCGAAGGCGTCAAAATCAACTTAATTATTCGAGGCATTTGTTGTCTCATCCCTGGTATTCCTGGTGTAAGTGAAAATATCTCCGTTCGCAGTATTGTGGGGCGTTTCTTAGAACATAGCCGGATCTATTATTTCTATCAAAATGGGGAAGAAAAACTCTACCTATCATCGGCAGATATGATGACACGCAATATGATTAAACGAGTAGAGCTCGCTTTCCCAGTGATGGATCAAGAATGGGCGGCTTATGTGATTGACTTGCTTAACATCTATTTGAAAGACAATACCAAAGCATGGGTACTTCAAAGTGACGCGACGTAC
>DATGUS010000015.1:0-17296 GCA_035301245.1 Alloiococcus sp.
GAGAGTGGGGCGCTCTTCAGTTAATAAATCTTCGATTAATTCTTGGAATTCTTCAATATTTCGTCCTTTATAAATATTTTCTTGGTGAATGTATGGTTCTTTAAAGGCAGGAATATCGCGGATAATCGTGTTCGTTCTGCTTGCTAATGCTTCAAGGAGTACAATGCCTTCTGTTTCTTCAAAAGTTAAGAATAAAAATAAATCGCAAGCAGCGTAAGCCACACGAACCTCATCGCGTTCAATATAACCGGCAAATGTCAAGTTCGCAAGCTCTGTTTCGTAAGCTTCTTTGACGTCTCTTGGTAAAAATTTAGGATCAACATAACCAAACCAGATAAAGTCATATTCAGGCAGTCGTTTAGCTAACGCTACAAAGTCAATGATGCCTTTACGCTTAATAGGCAGTCCGACTGAGATAATGCATGGACGACTTGGGTCCGCTTGATATCTTTGTTTAAATTTTCTGATTTCAACATCTTCCGCTTGCCAATAATCTAAATCGATACCGTTAGATACCACTTTAATTGGTGGAGTGAGTTGATAGTCTTCAAGTAGTGACTTAGCGTATTCAGAAGGTGTTAGAATTAAATCAGCTGAATTATAACACTTTTTAATCCACCATTTAAAAAGCGGAGCGACTACATTGGCCAACTTGAATGAATCTCTAAAATCCTCTTCGGTGGAATGAGCATGATAGATCACTTTTTTATGCTGACGTTTAGATTTTAATGATTTTAAATACGATTGCGGGAAAATGGTATTAATATGAATGATATCATAATCAGCTTTAGGGTTGGTACTGTATGTTACTTCTTGTTGTGTATCCAGTGCCATCTGTTGATGAGCCATCGCACGTCCAACGCCACTTTTTTCAATCGATTGTTGCAAGTCGCTATGCAGTAATACTTTCATGATTTAACCTCCTGTCATAAATTTGGAAAAGAAATGCAGTACAAATAATGACCCATATGAGTAGGCAAGTAATGTAATTGGTTTACCGGCTGATAATGAAATAAAGAAATATTTAAAGGACATATCCGATAATCCAGCTAAATAACAAAGCAAATCAGCGGGTGTCACAGGGAAAAACATGCTCGCCGTAAAGAAACGGTTGAATGTATGATTGTTTTCAATTCTACCGATATATTTTTGATATTGCTTTTCACTCACCAAAGAGCGAACAAAGGGTCTACCGTACACTTTTGCTAAATAAAAGTTAATAACCGAACCGATCATAATACCTGTAAAGTTAAAAGCGAAACCATAGACATGTCCGAAAACGAGAATCCCGATAGGTATCGTGATGGCTCCGGGAATAATAGGTACAACAACTTGCACGAGTTGGATAATCACAAAAATGATCGGTGCTGATCGTCCGAACAGTCCGAGGTAATGCTTCATGACCGCTTCATCAGTAAATAAATGCACCTTAAAAGCCCATATTAAAAAGATAATCGTTGCCACCGTTCCAATAATATTTAGGGCATTGACAATTTTTCGTGTTATTTCTGTCTTCATAGTTACACCATCGATCTAAGGTAGTGAATAATGGAATGGTTCACTTTGTACGAATTTAAGCGTCTTCGGTGAACACTAAGGACATTAACATACTGTGCTTCAATTTTATTAGCAAATGTTTCAGCTGAATAGACTTGAGTGGCAATCTTGCTTGCAGCCTGTCCCAAAGCTTTTCTTTTTTCAGGATGTTCTAAAAGCACGTTTAATTCTTTTTTAAATTCTTCATAATTGGTAAAGACAAGCCCATTCACCCCGTTATAAATCACATTATCAATACTTGCATCTTTACGACACAATACGGGGAGGCCGCTGAGCAGCGCCTCAATATAAGTGAGTCCCTGTGTCTCACTTGTCGAAGCGTTTATAAAGATATCTCCTAATTGATAGTAGGTAGCGATCTCTTGCGGACAAATCATCCCCGTAAAAATCACTTGCTCAGATAAATGAAGCTCATTGATAAATCCTTCTAACTCTTCTCTAAATGGACCGTCCCCACAGATGAGTAATTTAATATGAGGTGCTTTCATTTTAGATAAGTAACGAACGAGCTCTTCAATATTTTTCTCCTTAGCAATACGTCCAATAAATAGTAGCACACGATCTTGTTCAAGAATACCCAACTTTTGTTTTAACTGTAATAATTTTTCTTTATTTACTTCCTGTTTAAACTGATCAGTATCAATCCCTGTTGGAATCACATCAATTGGCGTATCGACTTGATACTTATTAAGGAGTTGTTTTACTTTTTCAGTTGGAGCAATCACCAACTCTGTTTGATTTAAGATTCGTCGACTAAAATAAGAGACTATTTTTTCACCAATTTTTTTATTTGGTGAAAAGTAGTGAGTGTAATCTTCATAAATCGTGTGATAAGTATGTACAATTGGGATATTTAAATGTTCAGCAATATCTTTGGCCATTTTAAAGGTACTGAACTCGCAGTGTGAATGTATAATATCTGGCTGCCATTCGATAATGTTTTGGTAGATTAGTCGGTTTACGCTGAGAGCAACTCGAGCTCCTGGATAAACATTATCAAGATTCATCGAAGATACAGAATAGATATGATCCTTATGATTAATGTCTGGTTCTTCAGAGAGTGCCAGAATACGAACATCATGTCCTTTTTTCTCTAGTGATTGTTTTAATGTACGGATAGACGTAACGACACCATTGACTGTGGGGATATATAAGTCAGTTGTCATCAGAATCTTCATATGATCGCTCCTTAAAACCTCGAACCTAATTTTTCATTTTGAGTATAAATTTCTTTTTTAAAAATCGCATCAGTCTAAGGGCCTATTTTTAGCAAAAATTAGGTGAATTGTAACATTATATTTAAATAAACGTTAAGATTAACATAAATATTTAAAAATATTATCATTTTATAGGTAAACCACATAAGATATGGCTGGAATATAGCGAATATAAATGAGTCATGATAAAAAAAGTTAATGATTTTGACGGGCGACCATTTTAATGTTCGTGTTTATCGAATAAAACTCATTAAATTATAATATAATCATTCGTTTTTGGGGTTGAAAGACGAACTTTATATGATAATATAACAGTATAGTTAATTATTTGGAGGGGTATTATGTACCACATTAACATTAATGTTCGTTTTTTAGAATCTGTTATCAACCCAGAAGTAGAACGTGTTAAAGAATTGTTCGTCCGTGAAAACATATCAGATATTTCTAACTTATCGATGAGTAAGGGATACAGTTTTAATATCGCTTGTGAGACAAAAGAAGAAGCAACTCAAAGAGCTAAGGAACTAGCGGAATCATTATTCGTTAACCAGGCAATGGAAAGTTACGACTTAACTGTTGAGGAGGTTTAATAATGAAAGTAGCCGTTCTATCATTTCCTGGAACATTAGCAGCTAATCAGGTATTAAAACTTATAGAAACAGTTGGTTATCAAGGGGAGATTATACCAAGCACACAAGATGAACTAGATGGTTTTGACGCAGTGATTATTCCTGATGGTAATGCATACGGGAATGCTGTTCGACCAGGTGCCATTGCCCAGTTCGATGCCGTTCTACCTGCTTTAAAAGTTTTCAATAAAGAAGGAAAGATTATTATCGGTATCGGTAACGGTTTTCATATTTTAACGGAAGCGAATCTTCTTCCCGGAAATTTAACGCTAAATGAATCGCTTAAACAAGTGAATCAAGAAGTAGCGATCGCTTTAAATGAAACCATCTTCTCCAGTGAACGAGTATCACTTAGTTTTGCGAATAAGTACGGTAGATATGTGATCAATCCTGACAAATTAAAACAGTTAATAGATCAGAATCAAATTTTAATGACTTATATAAAGAATATAAATGGTAGTGTTGAAAACATTGCTGGTGTAATGAATGAACAAAAAAATGTCTTTGGCATGATGGTTCTGCCAGAGAGACATATTGATGAAGCCATATCAACCACCGCTGGCATTGAATTAATCGTTGAATTATTGAAGAGAAGCGAGGCGTCCGAATGAAATCACAATTAATGACTGCAGAAGAGATTAGAGATTCAAAAGTTTATTTAGACTGGGGCTTGTCTGAAGCAGAATATCAAGCGATTCAAGAACAATTGGGACGCTTACCGAACTACACTGAAACAGGTATTTATTCTGGTATGTGGTCCGAGCACTGTTCTTATAAAAGTTCAAAAGCTATTTTAAAAAACTTTTACACTGAAGGGGAACAAGTTATTCAAGGTCCTGGCGAAGGCGCAGGGATTATTGATATCGGTGATGACCAAGGGATTGTTTTTAAAATGGAAAGTCATAACTCTCCGTCAGCACTCGAGCCTTATGAAGGCGCAGCAACTGGTCTAGGCGGTGTTGTTCGAGATGTCTTCTCTATGGGAGCGACACCCATTGCTGGTGTCAATTCACTGCGCTTTGGCGATTTAAAGACAGATCGTGAGAAATATCTAGTGACACAAGCCGTACAAGGGATCGCTGACTACGGTAATATTTTAGGCTTACCCACATTAGCTGGTGAAGTGAAATTCGATACGGTTTATGCCAAAAGACCTCTTGTCAATGCGATGTGCGTTGGATTAATTGATACAAACAAGTTACACAAAGGTGTGGCTGCTGGTGAAGATAACGTCATCATCTATGTTGGATCATCGACAGGGCGTGATGGTATTCATGGTGCCTCTTTCTCAAGTAAAGAAGTTGATGAAAAAGAAGGTCAAGGTTCTGCTGTACAGGCTGGGGATCCTTTTAAAGAAAAAGTTTTAATCGACGCTTACTTAAAAATGTTAGATCTTTATCAAGACGATATTGTCGGCATGCAAGATATGGGTGCTGCCGGAATTGTTTCATCCAGTTCCGAAATGGCTGATAAAGGTCAGTCGGGGATTGAATTAAATATGGATGATGTTCCCACACGCGAAAATAGAATGACCGCTTATGAAATTCTGCTTTCAGAATCGCAAGAACGTATGCTGCTTTGTGTGAAAAAAGGGGCCGAAGATAAAATCAATCAATTATTCAAATCTTATGGCTTACATTCAGCCGTGATCGGCCGTGTAACCACAGACGGGCAGTACCGTGTGTTCCAACATGGTGAAGTCGTGGTTGACGTACCAGTTGAGAGTTTATCTGAAGGTGTACCGTCAAGAACTTATGAAGCCAAAGATCCAAAGCGTAACGTTACTGACGGCATCTATATTCCAGAAGTAAAAGATGTCGAAAAAGAAATAGAAGCCTTACTCAGCTCACCAGACATTGCGAGTGCTAAAGCATTGTATAGCCAGTTTGATTCGCATGCTGGAAACAACACATTAGTGAGTCCTAGTGCAGATACTGGGTTGATTCGTATTGAAGAAACGGATAAAGCAGTAGCGATGACCGCAGATTGTAATAGTCGCTATGTGTATTTAAATCCGAAAATCGGTGGACAGATTGCGATTAGTGAATGTGCACGCAATATTGTAGCAACAGGTGCGACACCACTGGGAGCAACCGACTGCTTAAACTTTGGTAACCCAGAGAACCCGGAAGTATACTTTGAATTTAGAGAATCCTGTTCAGGTATTTCAAAAGCGTGCGAAGTGTTAAATACACCTATTGTATCCGGGAATGTGTCATTAAATAATGGAGGCATAGATCAACCAATCTATCCTACACCAACCATTGGCATGATTGGCTTAATTAAAGATTACAACAAGATTTTAGCTAACCGATTGACTAATGAAGATCAACTCATTTATGTTATCGGCGAAACGAAAGATGATTATGCTGGTAGTGTCATTCAAAAATTAAAAGAAAATCGTTTATTTGGAGACTTATCACATGACTTAACAGTTGAAAAAGCGCATCAAGCCGCTGTTTTAAAAGCGAATGAAGATCGTTTATTATCATCAGCACATGATATTTCAGAAGGTGGCTTATTGATAGCTTTATTAGAAATGAGTTTTGAGACGGATTACAGTTTTGAGATTGAAGTAGATCTGACAAAAGCTCAGTTATTTAGTGAATCGCAATCAAGATTTATTGTGACTGTTGATCAAAGTCATAAAGAAGCTTTTGAAAAGCTCGTAGAAAACCTGCAAGTGACACTGATTGGCCGCACAACAACAAGTAGCCAAGCCGTTGTTAACTTACCGGACGAAACAGTCACTTTGGATAAAGAAAACTTAGAAACCATCTGGGGCCAAGCGTTATCAAATCAATTAAGCTAGAGGAGGAAATGTGTGTTTGCTATATGGGATTATCCTGAAGCCGCAAAGTTAAGTTATTTTGCGCTGTTAAATCTTCAGCACCGGGGCCAACAAGGTGTGGGTATTACGGTGTTTGATCAAGCAACCAGACGCTGGGGGATGAATAAAGGAAAAGGATTAATTAATGATGTTTTTAACGATGCTTCATCGATTGATTTTTTAACAGGAAATTGTGCTTTATCTTCTGTTCACTACTCACCGGCGAATGCGATTAACGGCATTAATGATATTAACCCACTGAAATATGTTTTCCAAGATGAGAGTGTATCTATTGCTTTTGAAGGACATATCACAAATAGTCAAAGTTTAAGACAGACTCTTGAAGATCAAGGGACGGTCTTTCATTCGAAATCGGATACCGAGTTATTCATTCATTTAATTCGTCAAAGTAAGCAACCGACGATGATTGAGAAAATTAAAGAAATTACCGGTGACTTACAAGGTGGTTACTCAGTAGTCATTCTAACTGAAGAAGGCCTCTATGCTTTTGTTGATAAGAATGGCTTTAGACCTTTGGTAATTGGCCGGTTAGATCAAAGTGAAAGCTATATGATCTCCAGTGAGTCTTGTGTCTTCCAATCCATTGGTGCAACGATACAAAAAGAAGTGCGAGCAGGCGAAATCGTTAAAATTTCTGATAATGGTTTAGAATCAACTTGTTTTGCTGAGAGTGAAACGATGATTGAAGCGATGGAGTATGTTTATTTTGCTAGACCAGATACGACAATGGGTGGTGTGAATATTTATCAAGCGAGACGAGCACTGGGGCGTAAACTAGCTGATGAAGATGAAGATACGCAAGCGGATTTAGTCATGGGGGTTCCGAACTCATCTTTAATTGCGGCAATGGGTTATGCCGATTCTAGACAATTAAGATACGATTTAGGGTTAGTCAAAAACCAATACATTGGACGCACCTTTATTCAGCCAACGCAGGAATTAAGAGAACTCGGTGTAAAAAACAAACTATCCGTCATTTCTGAATCGGTAAAAGACAAATCCATCATCCTTATTGATGATTCGATTGTTAGGGGAACAACGAGTAAGCAAATTGTCAAGTTAATCAAAGATGCTGGGGCGAAGGAAGTACACTTACGTATCTCATCACCGCCGATTATTTTTCCGAATTATTATGGTATTGATATGTCAAGCTCGCAAGAACTGTTAGCTGCGAAGATGACTGTCGAAGAGATGAGAGATTATATCGGCTGTGATTCCTTAAAATTCCTATCGATTGATGCATTAACGGAAGCTGTTCAAGAACAAAACAGTGAGGTACATCTATCGCTCAGTATTTTCAATGGTGAGTATATTGATGGCATAGGGGATTATAAAACGAGTTTAGCTAGTCAATTGACTCCTATTCAGAAGAGTCATTTAAAAGGAGGAAAATATGTCAGAAGAGTATAGAAAAGCAGGCGTTGATATTGAAAAAGGGTATGAATCAGTTGAACGAATCAAAAAACATATTCAAAAAACCAACCGACCAGAAGTCTTAAGTCAGATTGGTGGCTTTGCCGGTGCTTTTGCTTTGGGGTCTAGAGAGATGAAAGAGCCCATCCTTGTCAGTGGAACAGATGGTGTCGGTACAAAAATACTTCTTGCTCAGCAGTCAGGGAAAGCAGATACAATTGGTATCGACTGTGTGGCGATGTGTGTGAATGACATTTTAGCTCAAGGGGCGGAACCACTCTTTTTCTTAGACTATTTAGCAGTGGGGAAAAACAAGCCGGAAGTCATTGAACAACTAGTAGCGGGAATTGCTGATGGTTGTAGTCAAGCCGGAGCTGCTTTAATCGGTGGCGAAACAGCTGAGATGCCTGATTTATATAGTGAAGAGGAATATGATTTAGCGGGCTTTGCAGTGGGAATCGTTGATAAAGATAAAATGATTAGTGCTGATCAAGTAAAAGCAGGTGACCAATTAATTGCCCTTCCGAGTAGTGGTCTACATTCTAATGGCTATTCATTAGTTCGCAAATTGTTATTTAAAGATAATGATTACTCATTTGATGATCAATTGAATAATGGTCGTTCATTAATTGAAGAATTACTCGTACCCACTCGAATCTATGTGAAAGATGTTCTCCCTTTTGTTCAACAAGAAATGATTCGTGGAATGGCACATATCACTGGCGGGGGCTTCTATGAGAACTTACCGCGTATGTTTGAAAACCATCTTCAAGCGACTATTCATCAAGAGTCATTACCTCAGTTTGAAATCTTTAATCTATTACAAGAGCTAGGTCAGATGACCGAGCAAGCGATGTATAAGACCTTCAATATGGGTGTAGGTATGGTATTAGCAGTCGCTCCAGAACATGTGGAAGCTGTTCTTGAAGGGATTGAAGATAGTTTTGTGATTGGTGAAGTTGAAGATAAAAATAAAGAACACCAAGTTGTTTTTGTAGAGAAAGCAGAGGAATAATATGAATATTGCCTTATTTGCTTCAGGGAATGGTTCGAATGTTGAAGCAATTTTGTCACAGATTGAACAGCATCAACTACCGATTAATCCAGTCTGTTTAGTATGTAATAACCCAGATGCTCAAGTGATTGAACGCGTGAAACCATATCATATACCAGTTTTTGTTCAGTCGACAAAGGATTTAACTCGAGCTGAATGGGAGCAGTTAGTGATCGATTACTTAGAGCCCTTAAAGGTTGATTATATTGTACTGGCTGGCTTTATGCGTTTATTAACGGAAGACTTTTTAGCTCGTTATCCAAAGCAAGTGCTTAGCATCCATCCGTCACTTTTACCGAAATATCCGGGGATTCACAGTATTCAAGACGCTTATGAAGCCGATGAAACGAAAACTGGTGTAACAATTTTTTATGTCGATGAGGGTGTGGACACGGGTCAGATCATTCATCAAGAAGCATTGACGATTGATCCAGATTGGACACTTGAAGAGTTAGAAGAAGCAGTCCATCAACTGGAGCACCATCTATATATTGAAGTATTAAAAACATTAGCTGATACGGAGGGAAAATAATTGAATCGTTACGCATTAATTAGTGTGTCAGACAAGAGTGGTTTAGAAGATATCGCCAGAGCGCTAGTCGACGCAGGTGTTCAATTAGTGTCAACTAGTGGCACGCTTAAGCAATTAGAGTCATTAGGTTTTGAGGTCACACCAGTTGAAGCCATCACTGATTTTCCAGAGATGATGGACGGTCGTGTTAAAACATTACATCCAAAAATTCATGGCGGTTTGTTAGCAAATCGTGCCAACAAAGCCCATCTAGCTGAGTTAGAGAAACATCACATTCCAAACTTTGAGTTCGTTGTAGTGAATTTATATCCATTTAAAAAGGTTTTAATGCAACAGGGGGCTACTGATTCTGACAAGATTGAAAATATTGATATTGGCGGGCCATCGATGCTACGCTCGGCAGCTAAAAATTTCCAGACATTATCGGTGATTACAGATCCAAGAGATTACGGCCAAGTGATTAAAGAGCTGGAAACAAATAATGAAACAACCTTATCTACTCGTCGTTACTTAGCTTCTAAGGTATATCAATTGACCAGTTACTATGATTCATTGATTGCAGACTTTATGAATGAAGCGGTGGATGAAGATGATGATAAGATCAAATCTTGGTCATTTTTAACGCAGAGTTTTGAACATAAAGAAACGCTTCGTTACGGAGAAAACAGTCATCAAACCGCTGATTTCTATACAACGTTGATGCCGTCTAAAGCAACCCTGGCCGGTGCTAAGCAGTTAAGCGGTAAGCACTTATCATACAATAACTTAAGAGATGCAGATGTGGCATTGGCATTAATGAATGAATTTGATCAACCCACTGCTGTGGCATTAAAGCATATGAACCCCTGTGGTGTTGGTGTCGCAAAGACGATTGAAGACGCCTTTGATTATTGTTATCAAGCTGATTCGGTGTCAATCTTTGGCGGTATTTTATCCTTTAACCGACCAGTGACTGCTGAATTAGCTAAAAAGATTAATCAATTATTTATTGAAATTGTCATTGCACCACGTTTTGAAAAAGAAGCCTTTGCGATTTTAACCCAAAAGAAAAATGTGCGTTTGCTTGAAGTGGATTTATTAGAAGATAATGAACAAAGACAGTGGCAGCAGACATCCGTTTCAGGTGGTTTATTAGTTCAAAGTGCCGATCATACGGATGACTTAACTGTATTGACGGACTTGCCCAACCATTGGTCAGTAGCAGTGGGTGAGGTACAAACCACTGAAGCCGTCCAAGCAATGAGCTTTTTAATGAAAGTTTGTGCTTATGTGAAGAGTAATGCGATTGTTGTTGGTGGTTTTAATCAGACGTACGGCATTGGTGCCGGACAGATGAATAGAGTCCAAGCAGCAAAGATTGCTCTAGAAGCCATGTTAGAAAAAGATCGTCCAACTTCAGAACCATTAATTCTAGCTAGTGATGCGTTTATTCCAATGAGAGACACGATTGATTTAGCAGCGACATACAATGTCGATATCATTGTTCAACCAGGCGGATCGATTCGTGATAAAGAAGTGATTCAAGCAGCAAAAGAACACGGGATCACATTAGTGATGACAGGCACCAGACACTTTAAACATTAAGGGGTATTTAAGTGGGAAATAAAGTTTTAGTTATCGGCTCAGGTGGTAGAGAGCATGCTATTGCTAAAGCATTTGAACAGAGTAGTCAAGTGGACACCATCTATGTCGTAAAAGGAAATCCAGGTTTTTTAATTCAGTTAGATAAAGTAGAACTCATCAATATTGAAGAAAATGATCTCACTCGATTAGTTGAATTTGCTAAAGTTGAAGAGGTAGCGTTAACCATTGTAGGTTCAGAGATAAATTTATCAACCGGTATTGTTGATGCCTTCCGCTTAGCAGGCTTAAAGATTGTAGGTCCAACACAAGCGGCCAGTCAACTGGAAACATCAAAAACGTTTGCGAAAGAAATTATGCAAGAGGCGCATGTAAAAACAGCCAGTTATAAACTATTTACCAATGAAACGAGAGAAGAGGTTGAAGCGTACATCAGTGACTTGACCATGCCTATTGTGATTAAACAAGATGGCCTCGCATCAGGTAAAGGTGTTTATATTGTTCGAACTTATGATGAAGCAATGCAAGTATTAGATGAATTACCACATAAAAAATTCTTAATTGAAGAGTTTTTAGAAGGTCCAGAATTCTCACACTTCTCACTTGTGAATGGCGAGTCAATTATCCCGTTAGGTATGGCTCGTGACTATAAATGTGCTTATGATAACAATGAAGGACCGAATACAGGGGGAATGGGTGCTTTCTCTCCGGTAACAGATCATGACGAAAAATTGAGCGAAGAAATCGTTGAAAAAGTCGTAAAACCGGTAGCGAAGCAAATGGAAGAAAACGGCACGCCATTTACCGGTATTTTATATAGTGGCTTGATTAGAGTAGGCACAGAGTTCTATGTCATTGAATTTAATGTTCGATTAGGAGATCCTGAAACGCAAATCCTTTTACCAAGAATCAATGAAGATTTCTTTGATGTGTTGAACGCTCACTTAAATCAAGATGATTTTACCGTTACACATAAACCAGGCATTTCATTAGGTGTTATACTGGCTTCAGAAGGATACCCTAGTGAGGTGAAAGACAATCAACCACTCACTTGGACAGAGGATACTGATTTGAACAAAGTAATTTTTGCAGGGGTTCGTCAAGAACACGATGTCTTATATTCAAAAGGTGGGCGCGTGCTGATGGCAACAGCGTTTGAAAATTCTGTTGAGGCCTGCCGTGAAAAAGTGTACGAGTCACTAGCGAAGATTCAATTAACAGGTGGATTTTTCAGAAAAGATATTGGATTGTAGGAGGATATGATGTCTAAAAAAGTAGCTGTTATCATGGGTAGTACGTCAGATTGGGATCAGATGAAGGAAGCTTGCGTGATGTTAGAGGAACTTCAAGTTCCTTATACGAAACAAGTGATTTCTGCTCACCGTATGCCAAAGGAAATGTTAGACTTTGCCAAAAATGCTCGTGAAGAAGGTATTGAAGTTATTATCGCAGGGGCCGGCGGTGCGGCTCACCTACCAGGGATGGTTGCATCAAGTACAACGATTCCAGTAATCGGTGTACCGATGAAAAGTAGTACGTTAAGTGGCTGGGATTCTTTATTATCAATTGCTCAAATGCCAAAAGGTGTCCCTGTCGCAACCATGTCAATCGGTAAAAGTGGTGCAGCGAATGCCGGGATTATGGCTGCCAAGATTTTAGCGTTACAAGATAAAAATATTCAACAAGCAATCGAAGACTTAATGGAACGACAAAACAAGATGTCTCGTGAAAGTAGTGATCAACTTGACTAATCAAAAAATGATGCCTAACCAAATGATTGGTATCTTAGGTGCCGGTCAACTAGGCAAAATGCTAGGTCAATCCGCACAGAAAATGGGTTATAAAGTAGCTATGTACGATACAAAAGAAGCTTGTGGTTTTGGTGTATCGCACCAGACAATGATTGGTGACTTTGATGATGAAAAGAAAGTCTTAGACTTTGCGAGATCTGTCGATTCATTAACTTATGAATTTGAAAATATTAACGGTCAGATCCTAAATCGTTTGGCTGATGAAGATCAGTTCTTACAAGGCAACTTTTTACTCTTAAAAAGTCAGCACCGTTTAATTGAAAAAGAATGGTTAAACGACATTGGCTTAGAGACCGTTCCGTTTAAAAAAGTATCATCAGCATCAGATTTAACAACGGCATTATCAGAGCTTGGCTATCCAGCAGTGTTAAAGACTTGCCGCTTTGGATATGACGGTAAAGGACAAGTGGTGATTCGCAATGAAGCAGAGTTGAATGACCTTCAAGAAGAGATCCAAGCGATTATCGAACAAGAAGCAATCTTAGAAGCTTTTTGTCCTTTCAAGTTTGAAGCCAGTGTGATTGTGTCACGCAACCATGCAGGTGACATTGAATGTTTCCCACCGACTGAGAATATTCATCGGGAAGGCATTTTGGCTGCGAGTATAAATTCGAGTCGCTTGACTGATGAATTAAAAGAAAAGATTGTACAAGCAGGAACAAAAATTGCTAAAGAAGCGAACTTAATTGGTGTTTGTGGCGTAGAATTATTTGTTAAAGAAAACGGCTCACTCGTAGTGAATGAAGTGGCACCGAGACCGCATAATACAGGTCACTATACGATTGAAGCTTGTCAATTATCTCAATTTGATCAGCATATTTTAGCACTGACCAATCGTCCGTTAATTAAGCCAGCTTTATTAAAACCGGCGATTTCAATCAACATCTTAGGACAACATATGACGATGCTTGAAGAGTTGATGGATACATTACCAGAAGCGTTGATCCATATTTATGATAAAGGGGAAGCAAAGGATCAGCGTAAGATGGGCCATTTTACAATTTTATGTGATTCTGAAGATGAACTGGATGAGTATTTGAAGTCAACATTTATTGCGCAGTGGTTAGATCTGATTGGTGAGGAGTAAACGATGCAATTAATCTATGAAGGCAAAACAAAAGATGTTTATGAATTAGATGATCATCATGTTCGACTATTCTTTAAAGATGATATGACTGGTAAAGATGGTAAATTTGATCCGGGTGAGAATCAAAAAGGGCTTACTGTCGAAGGTGCCGGTCAAAGTGGCTTGGCGCTTTCCACGTACTTTTTCCATTTATTAGAAGATAAAGGAATTAAGACGCATTTTGTGGATGCCAATATTGAAGAACACACCATGGACGTCAAAAAGGCGAGTTATTTTGGAAATGGCATTGAATTTATTTGCCGCTTTAAATCAACTGGTAGCTTTATGAGACGTTATGGTGACTATGCGGCAGAAGGGCAAGATATACCAGGGCTTGTTGAAATCACCCTAAAAGATGATGAACGTGGTGATCCTTTTATTTCAAAACAAACATTAAGTGTTTTAAACATTTTAAATGAGCAAGATTACGATGATCTCGTTGAACAGACCACGCTGATTTCAAACTTGATAAAAGAAGAGTTAAAACAGCATGATTTAGAGTTATATGATATTAAGCTTGAATTTGGGCGCGCGGTAGAAACAAATGAACTTATACTGATTGATGAGATTTCTGGCGGTAATATGCGCGTTTATAAAGATAACCAGTTAATTCATCCACTAGACTTGAATCAATATATTTTAGAGGAAAATAATTAGGAGGCTATTTTATGACAACATGGGAAACTAAATTTCAAAAAGAAGGCTTAACATTCGACGATGTATTATTAATCCCAGCAAGAAGTGAAGTGTTACCTAATGATATTGATGTGACAACGCGGTTAGCAGACAATATCCAACTAAATATTCCAATTATTAGTGCAGGCATGGATACCGTGACAGAGTCAGAAATGGCCATTGCGATGGCTCGTGAAGGTGGCTTAGGTGTCATTCACAAAAACTTATCTATCGAGCAGCAAGTGAATGAAGTTCGTTTAGTGAAGCGTTCTGAAAATGGCATTATTAAAAATCCAGTTTATTTATCAGCGAAAGCAACGGTTAAAGAAGCGAAAGAATTAATGGAGTTGCACAATATCAGTGGGATTCCGATTGTAGAATCTGACGAGGATACTACTTTAATCGGTATTTTTACAAACCGTGACTTACGTTATATTCTCGATCATTCAAAACTAGTCAGTGAATATATGACTAGTGGGGACCATTTTAAAATAGCTCCAATCGGTACAACGATAGAAGAAGCCGAACATATTTTATACGAAAATCGTATTGAGAAATTACCGCTTGTTGATGATGAAAATAAATTGGCAGGTCTCATTACATTTAAAGATATCGAAAAATCAATCGCTCACCCAAATGCTGCCAAAGATAGTCAAGGTCGTTTAATTGTTGCGGCTGCGGTTGGTATTAGTGATGATACATTCGATCGTGCTCGAGCATTAATCGAAGCAGATGTAGATGCATTAGTTATCGATACAGCTCACGGTCAAAGCTTAAGTGTTCTGAACAAAATTAAAGAAATTAGAGAAACTTTCCCAGGTGTTACACTAATTGCAGGAAACGTTGCGACAGCGGAAGGGACACGCGAATTGTTCGAAGCGGGTGTCGATGTCGTAAAAGTTGGGATCGGACCAGGTTCAATCTGTACTACTCGTGTGGTTGCCGGTGTTGGTGTACCACAATTAACGGCTATCTATGACGCAGCAACTGTTGCTCGTGAAATGGGTAAAACCATTATTGCTGACGGCGGTATTAAGTACTCAGGTGACATTGTTAAAGCACTTGCTGCAGGAGGTAATGCAGTGATGTTAGGATCCATGCTAGCTGGTACGGATGAGTCACCAGGTCAATTCGAAACATTCCAAGGCCGTAAATATAAAACTTATCGTGGTATGGGAAGTCTTGGGGCAATGGCTCAAGGCTCAGGAGACCGCTACTTCCAATCTAAATCAACAGCAGACAAACGTGTTCCAGAAGGCATTGAAGGTCGCGTTGAATATAAAGGTGTTACTTCAGATATTCTTTATCAAATGGTTGGCGGTATTCGCTCAGGTATGGGTTATTGCGGGGCGCCGAACATCTCAAGCTTAATTGAAAAGGCGCAATTTATTCGCATGAGTGCAACAGGCCTTGCAGAAAGCCACCCACACCATGTCACTATCACAAAAGAAGCACCAAACTACTCGAGCAAATAAATCTAAAGCTAGAATGCTAACTCTATTTTAATAGAGAGCATGACATATTCTTAAATGCCTACTTCTTTTTAAGTACATGTTATTAATTAAAGTATGGCACTAACTCATTAAAAATGTTTCATTCGATACAGTGTATTTCACCTACAAACGGTGTATAATAAGATATCAAAGTTTGATTCACTTGTTTCAATTCTCAAGCAGTGATTAATCAAGTGTTGAGGAAGGTGGAGATGAAACTGAAATATCTATTTATTATTTTAGATTGGCTTTTATTTATAGTGGCCATTTATTTGATCATCTTTAATACATCTATGTGGGGAACACTGATAGGCTTTATCTTATTCATGATCAGTTTTGTTATCATAGAAAAAGTCGAAGGGGTACCCTATCAAATGCTTAGACCGACCAAAAATGAATGGCTCTTTTTAGGCGTTTGGTTAGCTATATTTCTGCTGTTAAATCTATTTTGGTCAGATGCCTATTTGGCTGCTCCGTACTTTAATACCGCATTATTTCTGTATTTTGGGTACCGAGTTTACCGATCAATTAAACAAATGAAGTAAAAAAATTGTATCTAATACTTGACGGTAGTAAGCTAATGTATTATTATAGTATCCAATTAATCAATCAATTATTTTATAAAAATATTTCGTTGAAAAGATAAGTAGGAACTGTCCACTTTCCAAAGAGAGCTCTGTTAGGTGAGAATGAGCACTGTGAAGGTTTTGAACATGGTCTTTGAGAAATTAATAGGTGAGTCGTCATTGAGTAAATGAGCCTATTACGGTTAACAATCGTTATTTTGTTCGACACTGATTGGTGTTGTAGAGGTAGTAAGAGTAATCTTGCTACAAGTCAAGGTGGTAACACGACTAATGAATTTTAGCGTCCTTGAAGATGTTTAGGCATCTTCAAGGATTTTTTAATATCTAAAAACAGAAAGTAAGTAAATCAGAAACGCTTCACAGAGAGCTTACAAGTGGTGGAAGTAAGCAAGCGAGACTTTTTGAAAATGGCTTTTATCGGTTTGATTTTCGAGTTTAATACAAGGGAATCACGGCAGTATCCGTTATCACATGCACAAGCGCACTGACGCTTATAGAGAGGCTTTATGAGCCTGAAAACAAGGTGGTACCACGGCACTGTCGTCCTTAATTGAGCATTTAGCTTGGTTAGGGACTTTTTTTATTTTTGGAGGGAGATAAAGAATGATTGAATTAAGAAATATTGATGTACATTTTCAAACGGATGATTATTTAGTTAAAGCTGTTAAAAATGTTTCTTTAACAGTTGAGCGCGGCGATATATATGGCGTTGTTGGTTATAGTGGAGCAGGTAAAAGTACCTTAGTTAGAACGATCAACTTACTACAAAA
>DATGUS010000016.1:0-7986 GCA_035301245.1 Alloiococcus sp.
CATCACCAAGCATTTCACCGTTAATAAAGCCTATCACCATCGGTAAGTTCATTCCAGCATACAATGGGAATGAATCACCTTCTAATAGATAACGAGCGATCACGTTGTTTGGTGTTCCTCCAGCTAAATCTGTGAATACGACAAAGTCATCTAAATCTTTTTTTGCTTCTTCAAATTTTTTCTTAAAATCTTCTTGTCCTTCATGAGGTTGTAGTGTCACTGTATGGATTACTTCTTGAGGACCCATAATCATTTCGGCACTATTTTTTAATTCCTCACTGAAATTCCCATGGCTAGCTAAAATTAAATGTTTCATTTATTTAACACCTTTCTTGGTATATTCTTAAACTAAAATTCCTAGTGTAGAAAGTAAAACTGATACAACCAGAACGATAAAGATCGCTTTAGTTGAAGTCATCTTTTCAAGTCCTAACATCCAGTAAACAATTCCTACAATAATCGCTGGCACAGCTCTTGGAAGGATCATATCAAAGATGTTCTGCACGTCTACGGTAACACCAGCGATCTGTGGTGCAAATCCAATGTTAACGTTAATCATTGTCGCAACTAATGCCCCGACCATGAATACCCCAAGTAATGTTGCAGCATCTGTAAAAGCTGATAGTTGCCCTTGTAAGTCAGAAACTAGTGAGACACCTGATTTGTATGCATATCCTAATTGGTACCAACGGAACACACAAATAACTAAACCAGCAATTACCCATAATAAGATTCCGATTGGGTTACCGTTGCTACCTAAGTTTGCTCCGATTGCACCGAATATCGCTGGAACTAAAGCACCGAATAGTGAGTCACCAATTGCAGCTAGAGATCCCATTAAACCAGCTTTAACACCAGCAACAGTTTCTAGTGATTCAACACCTTCTTCTTCCTCAATTGCTAAATCAATACCAGTTACGATCGTGTTAAAAAAGTTAGATGTGTTGAAGAACTGGTTATGTGTCTTCATTGCTTCTTTTAATTCATCAGTGTTGTCACCGTAGAGTTTACGTAATTGTGGTAGGATATGATATAAATAACCTGAACCTTGCATACGCTCATAGTTCCAACCAGATTGGAATGTAAATAAGTTTCTTTTATTAATCTGCTTAAAGTCTTTTTCAGTTAATTTATAACCTGTTGTGTTTTGAATGTTTTCATTAGAGTTCGTCATCTAAAATCTCTCCTTCCACTTCTGTAGTATCTACCTTGTTAGATTGAGTCGTTTTAGCTTGAGCACCGTTTACTGTGCTTGTCGTTTTCTGACGTTCATAGTATAAATAAGCTAAAGATAAACCGATTAAGAAAATTGTTAATAATGGTAATGAGTTAAATGTTGCTTCAAAACCTTCTGATAAACCGATAACTTCTGTACCAATTGCAGAAATATCACCAAATACTGTAGTCATTAACGCTGTAATTGTAAAACCTAATATTAAATAAGGGAAGTGTTTTTTCACCGGTAAGTAACGTAATAGAATCGCAAACCCAACTGCTGGTAATACTGCACCTGCAAGTGTTAAACCATTTGCTAACCAACCTAATTCTGTGTTTAAGAAATCCACAGCTGTAGAAATAACATTACTACCAAATGTTAAAACAATAAACACAGGAATCATACGTGACAACATCCACGGCAGATTACCTAATAAATAGTTTCGTTCAATTGATTTGTAGTCATGGTTTTCAATCGCTGTATCAATACGGTGTTGGAAGTATGTATTGGCAAAACGTGCTAATACGTCAAGTTGTACAAGTAAACTTGCTACCGGTACAGCTAGTGTTGACATTGCTTGTTGAGGATCCATACCTAATCCGATTGAGAATACAGTTGCAATAATTGTACCTGAGTTCGCATCAATACGTGATGCTCCACCGAAGGTACCCACACCTAAAATAGTTAATTGCATACCCGCACCAATAATTAATCCGGTTGTCATATCCCCCATGATAAGCCCAGTAATAAAACCTGCAAATAAAGGCGAACCAGCGGAAGTTACTAGGTGTAACTCATCCCAGATTTGGTATCCAGAATATAGGGTAATTAAAATTATCTGCCAAATTGCTATTTCCATTGTTCATTCCTCCCAATAGTTTGTTATTTTTTAAGGATTTTCATAAAGTCTTTAGCATTATCATTTGGTACCATTTGTGAATATAAACGAACGCCTTTATTTTCTAGTTCTTCAAAATCTTTCACATCTTCATCAGTAACGTTAATAGAGTTAGTGATTGATCTCGTTTCACTTGTTTGAGACATATTCCCAACGTTTAATTCTTTAATATCTACTCCACGGTTAACCAATTCTAAAAATGTTTTCGGACGACGAGCAACAATCATCACGCGTTGTGATTTATAGCGGTCTTCGTTAATTTGCTTTGCTGCTCTTTCTAGCGGTAAAACACTTAAACGTATACCTGAAGGGGTTGCTAAACGTAATCCACTTTTTTCGATATCACTTTCTGCTACTTTGTCATCCACAACAATAAAACGATCTACACCTAACTTGTGTGACCATAAGTTAGATACCTGCCCGTGGATTAATCGTCCATCAATTCTAGAACCTATTATCATAATATTTCCTCCTTTTATTTTTACCTGTTTAATAGGAATTGGATGGTTCATATATTTCTTAACTTTCGTTTTGAAAGCCATTACATTTTTTTGGAACGCAAATTGTTTGATTGACTCAACCAATTTGCTATCCCTATTTATTCTTCTATTGGTTTGTATACATGATCTTTCGTTAACGTTAGTGTATCTGCGGATATTCCTTCTGTTTCGAAGATAATGATTTGGTTCTGTCCTTCTTTAAGGAATGCTTTTGGAAGGTACAGTGATAATATTGGTCCAACGTTCCAGAAGCGGCCTAAGTTCACACCGTTAACTAAGACAATTCCTTTGCCAAAGTTACTTAGATCAATATAAGTATCTTCTAAATCATCTAGTTCTAAATTGAACTTGTAGAAGCCAGGTAGTCCTTCCAGCCATTTTTTCGAATAGTTAATGTTATCGACTTTGTCAAAATCAATAAGGAAATGTTGCCACTCGGTGATGAAGTGTAAGTCTGTCATCACACCTTGGCGAATTCCTTTCTTTTGTGTATCAGCGAGTAACTTGTGCCCATAGTTAACACGTCCCATATTTTCCATTAAGACGTCGATTTGATTTGAATCAAGTAAATCTCCAACATGAATATCTTCCCCTATTTCTTCTTGATACTGGGTCTTTACATGTTTTTCGTTAACATATACTTGTGCACGATCGCGTCCATCAATTACTCGAATACGCTCTTCTTCATCAGTATCTTTTAAGAAATTTGATCGATAAAGAATATAACCATAGTGATGATTTAACTCATCCATTGATTTAGGATATAAACTTTCTTCTACATTAGCAACGTCTTCTAAGACTTCAAAGAGACTGACCTTATCTCTTATTTGAATCGATTCTTTCGCCATGGATTTTTTTACTTTTGGCGTTAACTGTTCAACGCCGGGTAACTCTTCCTTAACCATCTTTTGGATCGCATAATACTTCTCAGTCGGATTACCTTGTTCATCTAGTGGTGCGCCATAATCGTAAGAAGTGATTTGGTGTAAGTCATGTGAGCCGCGAGCAGAACAACCATTCATAAAGCCGAAGTTTGTCCCACCGTGGAACATGTACAAGTTCACGCTGCCTAATTGAATCGCTTCTCGTAAAGAATCAACTAATTCATCGGTTTCACGTGTCACTATTGGTTCACCCCAACGATTGAACCATCCACACCAAAATTCCATAACCATTAGCGGCCATTTTTTACCAAGTGATTGATGGAACTTTTTAAGCTCTGAGAAATTTTTGTCTGATTTTGAACCGAAGTTACCTGTTACTAAGATATCTTCTCCTACATCAGTTAACGTCCCTGCTCTTAATGTTGCCAACCACGCACCATCTGAAGTAAAGAGCGGTACATCGGTCCCATGATCTTTCATAATCTGGTAGATACTTCTTAAATATTCTTTATCTTCACCATAAGAACCGTATTCGTTTTCAATTTGCATCATCAAGATTGGTCCACCATGTGTAAATTGTTGGTCAACTATCTCCTTAAATAACGCATCATAGAAACGATCAACAAGTTTAATGAATTGTGGATCTGAACTTCTTGGGCGTACCGGTTCATTTAACAACCAACCAGGTAATCCACCGTATTCCCATTCAGCACAGATATAAGGTGTCGGTCTCACGATGACGTATAAGCCGAGATCTTCTGCTTCTTTAATGAATGATCGGATATCTAAGTTACCTTCAAAGTTGAATTCACCTGGATTAAATTCATGTAAGTTCCATGGTACATATGTTTCTACCGTATTGAATCCTAAAGCTTTTAAGTTGTATAAAGAGTGTGCCCAATCTTCTTTTGGTACTCGGAAATAATGTATCGCTCCCGATAAGATCTTGAAGGGCTCACCATTAAGCATAAATTCTTCTTCAACTCTAAAATCGATCATCTTATTCACCTTTCTTATAGTCGTGAAGAATAACTCCTTTAACTACTCGGTTCACTGTTCCTGATGGTGATGGTGTATCCGGTTTGTTATTCACTGCTACTGAAGCAAGTAGTGACACTGTTTGAGCAAACATTACAAATGGAAATACTAAGAATACATCTGGTAAATTATTGCCACTTTCGAAAGTAAATGCATTACCTTCAAAATTAATATCTGCTTTTGTCTGAATTGCGAATGTATTTGCTGCAATCTTATCTTCATTGACTTCATTTAATAAATCTAAGTCATATAAACGTGTGTAGTCATTGTTTGATACAAAGCCAAAGACAATTGTGTTAGCATTAACGACTGATTTAGGACCATGACGGAAACCTAAACTTGATTCGTAACTTGCGTTCACATCACCAGCTGTTAGTTCTAAGACTTTCAAATGAGATTCACGCGCTAGGCCTTCAAACACCCCTGAACCTAAGTAAACAACGCGATTAAAGTCACGGTTAAGCGCTTCTTTAATTATATCTTCGTTTGCTACTACTTCATTACCTAAATCGATAATGGCATTAACATATTGATCCAATTCTTCTTCAGAATATTTGCTAAAAACAAGGACTGTTGCTAATGTCATACAAGTGTATGCACCAGTCATCGCAAAGCCTTTATCGTTTGAGCCTTCCGGCATTAATAGTGAATAGTTTGTTTTGTCGCCGATTGCGCTCTGAGCTAATTTTCCTTCTTCAGCACATGTAATCGTTAACTGATATAAATCGGTTACAATTTCTTTTGCTAATTCAACTGTTTTAACACTTTCTGGGCTATTTCCACTTCGTGCAAATGATACTAACAGTGTTGGTGTATCTTTATCCAAGTGTAATTCAGGTGTTGCTACAATACTCGTAGTGGGAATAGCTCTAACGTCAAAGATTGACTGATCTAGTGTTGATTGAATATACGGTGCCACTGTTTCACCGACGAATGCTGATGTTCCAGCACCGGTAAAGATGATGCGCACTCGATCATGTTTATCAACAATCTTTTGGAGAAATGTATCGATCTGTTCCTTGCTTTCTTTATAGATATTATAAGTTTCTTGCCATAATTTAGGTTGTTGTTTAATTTCTTGGGTTGTAATCGCAGCACCTAACTCTTGTAATTCACTATTTGACTTATCAAACATTGTGTCATACTCCTCTTCTTTTATTAAAAGGTGAAGATAGATAACGTCGGTCATCTAAAAATGTTGTTTTGATGAATGCTAAATTATTTTGGGCTTAACATTCACTTATCCGTCGTCATCTATCTATCAATCTTATTATTCATTATTTTGTTGTTTTAAATACTCGGCATTTCTTTTCTTCATTTGTTTAACGTACCAGAAGAAAAGCAAGCTATAAGCTGCTAATGCACCTAAAGCATATAATACAGGCATCAATTCAAAACCATTAGCTGCTTGACCAACTAAGATTCCTAAGAATTTTTCAATTGGGCCTTCTAATGTTGAGTGAGTAATCAAAGCGCCTGATTCAATTCCTGATGGCATTGCACCAACGTTCATTGCTACATCTGTAACAAATGGAGCAATTGCTGTACCTGACCATAAGAACATTGGAACTGTTAATGTACCAATAACAATCATACGAATTAACTTACCGCGACACACAACTAATAGTGCCGGTGTTAAACCAATAGCGATAATACCGCCTAATGGTAAAATCTGGTTCCCTGGTAAGATTAGAGCCATCAATAGCATAATCGGTGCGATTACGTTAGCTGCAGCCCACATCTCAGGTCTTGCAGCAACGAACGGCCAATCAATACCAATCAGTACTTGACGTCCGCCTAATCGTTTGTTCATAAAAGTAGTAATCCCTTGTGATAGAGGTTCCATCGCTGCAATGAACCATGTTCCTACAATAGAGAACAATTCTAATGATGCAGCACCAATGAACGCTAAGTTAAAGATTGTTACAATATCTTGTTGTCCTAATACACCAACAAAAACGCCTAAGTAAGCACCGATAGCGAACTTACTACCCCAGAATCCAACTTTACTATTTAATTCTGCTGCATCGAAGTCATATTTATCAATAAATGGAAATAGTTTATCAATAATTTTGTCGACTAACATGATGAATGGATTAAGCATAAAGTTTAAGTGTGTTGTTGTTGTTGGGTTCGTTTCTGGCATATCTAGTAAATCGTTAAATGTAGGTTTCATTAAATCAGAGTTAATGAATTTAAGTATACCTAAGAATACAATTAATAGTGTTGCAACCAGCAAGTTGTTAGAGTAATACATCACTAACAAGCCAATGATTGATAAGTGCCAAAAATTAAATATATCAACATCTAATGTATCTGTCTTATTCATAAATAACATGGCTAAGTTCACACCTACTAAAACCAGTAGGAAGAATAATGTATATGCCGAACCCCACGTGATTGTTGCAAGCGGTGCCCATCCTACATCGATAATCGGTAGTGAAATTCCTGTTGATTCCACAAACGCCTCTAAGGCTGGTGCGAAGTTGCTTGTTAAAATATCGATCACTAAACCGATACCCACCAAAGCAACCGCTAACTTCAATCCACCTTCAAATGCTTTAGAGAATTTAATTCCCATTAACAGTGCCATAACTGTTAGTAAAATGAACATCATTGGTGGAGCACCAAGGTTTATTAATGGTGAAAATATATTGTTTGCAAATTCTATAATTGAACTCAATGGTTTCCCTCCTAGAATTTTAGTTACTGATTTCCTTAATAACTTTTTCAATTTCATCAAATACAGGTTGTGACATTGCTGGGACACGATATAAGATTGGTCCTGCTTCTACCACTGGAATCTTAATGTCAAAACTAAATTTAGTGTTTGAAATTGGGGTGAAGATATCATATTTTTCGTTCATATCTTCTGTAATATCTTTAATCACTACCGCATCAACCGATACTTGGTAACCACGGTTCTTCATTTCTTCTTCGATTGCTGATTTAATTTGGTGGCTTGAGTTAATTCCTGCTCCACATGCTGCTAAAATTTTAATCATTATAAGTCTCCTAATCTTTAAATTATTTTATTTTCCTGCCAAGAAATCATAAATCTCTTGGTTATCTACAAGTTCGTTTAGAGTATAAATATTATCTTTATTGGTTAAAAACTCCATCAAGTTAGATAATACGTTCGTCTGATTGGTTGCTTCATTATTGATAATCATAAATAAGTATTTAACCTTTAATTCTTCTTGTGGCTTAATCATATTGTTAAATGTAATTTCATTCTCCAATTTAACAAACACTATATTTTTTGATTTACAATATTCAATCTCCGTATGAGGAATGGCTACATTATCTGCGTCTTCAACAACGATTCCTAAGTCTAAACCTGTTGGGAAGTTATTCTCACGTTTTATGATCTCGCTTGGAAACTCTTCTGTAACGAGATCTTTATCAATTAATATCTGCCCAATCTCTTCAAAAACTTCTTCTTTAGTT
>DATGUS010000017.1:0-5256 GCA_035301245.1 Alloiococcus sp.
CTTGATCGCTCAGAAATAGCCAGAATATCCATCGACCATCATGGTGTTATTATCGTTGTTGATGAATTGTCAGAAGCTTTTGAATTAGTAAACGAAATTGCTCCTGAGCACTTACAATTAATGTTTAATAATGCAAGTGAAGCTTTACCTGAAATAAAACATGCGGGCGCAATTTTCATTGGCAACCACTCACCTGAACCATTAGGTGACTACTTTGCCGGGCCTAACCACACTCTTCCTACCAGTGGAACAGCAAAATTCGCTTCACCTTTAGGCGTCTATGATTTCACTAAAAAATCAAGTATTATCCGTTATTCAAAAGAAGCACTCAACGAAGCGGCAGATGCTATTGCTGAAATTGCTACAAAAGAAGGATTAACAGCGCACGCTAAATCTATCAAAATTCGTCAAAAGAAAGGTGATTTATAAATGAGACAACATAGCATTAAAAGAGACACAGCTGAAACAAAAATTAATTTAGACTTTTTGATCGACGGTACAGGCGAGGTCAATGTCAATACAAAAATTGGTTTTTTAGATCATATGCTCACGCTTTTCACAAGCCATGGTTTATTCGACTTAACAGTTGAATGTGATGGAGATGTTGAAGTTGATTATCACCATTCAACAGAAGATATCGGAATTGCACTAGGCCAGGCATTTAAAAAAGCAATTGGAACTAAAGAAGGCATTACACGCTATGCCTCTTTCACTGTTCCAATGGATGAAACAAAAGCGACAGTGGATTTAGATATCAGTGGGCGCCCATTTTTAGTTTATAATGTTGAAGGTTTAAAAGATAAAGTTGGTTCATTTGATACCGAATTAGTCGAAGAATTCTTCGTTGGCTTTACGAATCATGCAGGCGTCACGTTACATATTAATGTGCCTTATGGTAAAAATACACATCATATGATTGAAGCGATATTTAAAGCATTTGGCCGAGCATTGGATGAAGCAAGTATGAAAAATTCACGTGTTAAAGGTGTTCCATCGACTAAAGGATTATTATAAAAGGAGTGAATGAAATGATTATTTTTCCAGCAATTGACGTCTTAGATGGTAAGTGTGTTCGTTTAATCCAAGGCGATTATAACCAAGAAGTTATTTATAGCGATTCTCCTGTTGATATGGCGAAAGAATGGGAAGCTAAAGGTGCTCACTTTATTCATATCGTTGATTTAAACGGAGCAAAGTCAGGTGAATCCATAAATAAAACAACTATTGAAAAAATGGCTAAAGCTGTTAATATTCCTGTCCAAGTTGGCGGTGGTATTCGTTCAATCGACACAATTGATAGTTATATTAAATCTGGTGTAGACCGTGCAATTATTGGCACAGCAGCAATTAACGATAAAGATTTTTTAAGAGAAGCTGTTGCAAAATTTGCTGATCATTTAGTCGTTTCTGTCGATGCCCGCAACGGGTATGTCGCAACTGAAGGTTGGACTGATACAAGTGACGTTAAAGCATTAGACTTAGTCATCGAGCTTGAAGCAATTGGCGTTAAAACTATTGTTTATACAGATATTGCCAAAGACGGTATGCTTGAAGGCCCAAACTTAGATGAACAAGCAGCAATTAATCGGGCTACTTCAATTGATGTTATCGCTTCAGGAGGCGTCACAACTAGCGAAGATATTAAAAAATTAGAAGAATTAAATATTTATGGAGCGATTATTGGAAAAGCACTGTATGATGGAAAACTAGACTTTGAAGAATTAATGACTGAAAGAAATGGTCTAAATGGATAAACAAATCATTCCTTGTCTTGATATAAGAGACGGCCGTGTTGTTAAAGGTAAAAAATTTAAAAACATTCAAGATATAGCAGATCCAATCTCACTTGCTAAAAATTATGAAGTTCAAGGTGCTGATGCATTATTTGTATTAGACATTACTGGTAAAGATAGAGAAACGTTTTTAAAAATCATTCGAGAAATTACATCTGAACTATCTATTCCCGTAACTGTTGGTGGAGGTATCCGTTCTTTAAATGACGTTCATGAAGTAATAGGTGCTGGCGCTAAAAAAGTGTCGATTACAAGCGCAGCAATTGCTAAGCCTGATTTATTAAAACGTGCTGCTGAAAAATACGGTTCAGAAAAAATTGTTTTATCCATTGACGCTGGACGTATTAATGAAACAACATGGCACGCCTTTACGCAAGGAGGTAAAAATGATACTGGACTTGATGCAATCGAATGGGCAAAAAAAGGCCAAAAATTAGGCGTAGGAGAAATTTTATTAAATTCAATCGATACAGACGGTGTTAAAGATGGTTATCAAATCGACTTAAATAAAGCTGTGAGCGAAGCCGTCTCGATACCCGTTATCGCAAGTGGTGGTGCTGGTAAATATGAGGACTTCCGTGCTGTTTTTGAGGAAACGAACGTACGAAGTGCGCTTGCTGCCTCCGTTTTTCATTATAATGAAATTAATATTAGAGAATTAAAAAGCTACCTTGCAAAGTTAGCTATCCCAGTTAGGAGTTTTAATATGATAGAAGATATTAAATTTGATAATCAAGGGCTTATCCCAGCAATAGTGCAAGATTCAACAACTAAAGAAGTATTGATGCTCGCATATATGAATGAAGAAGCATATAAAAAGACAATTGAAACAAAGGAAACATGGTTTTATAGTAGATCTCGTCAAGAACTATGGCATAAAGGAGCTACTTCAGGGAATAAACAAACTGTTGTAAGTATGTCACTTGATTGTGATGGCGACACATTATTAATTAATGTTTTACCACACGGACCCGCTTGCCATACAGGAGAAAGTTCTTGTTTCTTCAAGCCGATTATTGATGGTGAAAAAGATTCTCACGACGTAATTCATCGTATTGTTGATACGATTGAACACCGCCGGAAATTCCCAGAAGAAGGCGCCTATACAAATTATCTTTTTGATGAAGGTATTGATAAAGTGCTAAAAAAAGTTGGCGAAGAAGCAAGTGAAGTCATTATTGGTGCTAAAAACAATGATCGTGCTGAAATCAAATGGGAAGTTTCTGATTTAATTTATCATACACTCGTCTTATTAAATATGACAAATGTGTCTGTTGATGATATTAAAGATGTTTTATATGAAAGGCATATTGAAAAAAAGGACGGTAAAAATGAGTAAATATTGGACGAAGGCTGTGCGTGATGCCAAACCATATACACCAGGCGAACAAATAAATCAACCTAATTTATTAAAATTAAATACCAACGAAAACCCTTATCCACCTTCACCTAATGTCATCAAAGCGATCACAAAAGAAACAGGTGATTCACTAAGACTTTATCCAACGCCTACAATGGATTCGTTACGCGATACAATTGGCAAAAACTTTAATTTAAAACGTGACAATGTGTTCGTCGGGAACGGCTCTGATGAAGTATTAGCTTTTTCATTTATGGCTTTTTTTAAACGTGGTAGTACTATAAAATATCCAAGCATCACTTATAGTTTCTATCCTGTTTATGCGAACTTTTTTAACATCTCAGTTGATGAAGTAGCTTTGGAAGAAGACTTTTCAATTAATCCTGAAAACTTTTACAACGCACCTGGCGGTATTATCTTTCCAAATCCCAATGCACCAACAAGTCTTTATTTAAATCTTGAAGCAATTGAGCTTATTTTAAAAAATAACCCTAATAATGTTGTTATAGTTGATGAAGCTTATGTCGATTTTGCTACTGAGAGTGCTGCGAGATTAATTGATTCATATGATAATTTATTAATTATTCAAACTTTATCTAAATCAAGAGCCCTTGCTGGACTGAGAGTAGGTTTTGCACTTGGGCAACCTCATTTAATCGAAGCACTTATTCGCATGAAAGATTCATTCAACTCATACCCAGTTGACCGTTTAGCATTAGTAGGCGGAGAAGCTGCCATTCGTGATAATATTTACTTTAGAGAAATAACTAATAAAATTATTAAAACACGTGAAACAACGATAACAGAAATGACTTCCTTGGGATTCGAGGTCTTACCTTCCCAAGCAAATTTTATTTTCACAAAACACCCAAAACATAGGGGTAAAAAACTCTATGAACAATTAAAAGAAGCCAATATCTTAGTTCGTCATTTTAATCATGCATTTATTGATGAATATCTTCGCATCACGATTGGCACAGATGAAGAAATGAAACGACTCATTAAATTTTTAAAAGAGATCTTATAGAAAAAGGTTAGGGCAAATCAAATGAAGATTGTCTGATACCTGGGGATTTGACGAAATTAAACATCGTTCAAGAAAAACACTCCGCTTTCCGTGGGAAGCTGAAGTGCCTCCGAGTGCTACGCACTTCGGGGTCACGGGGTCACTTCGAGGCTTTCCATCCCACAGGAGTCTACGTGTTTTTCTTTCATTTAATTTAAATAAAGACAGCTTCAATTATTTTTTGATAATTGAAGCTGTCTTTATTAATTTTGTCCTAGTCACTTTTACAATCAATTATTAAATTAATGTTTCAATATCTGCTTCTTCTTTAAATTTGTCAATATGTTTCTGTAACTCTTCATTTTGCTTTTGTTGTGTCATTTGAAGTTTAACATTGTCTGCTACTTCATCATAATCTGGTACCGTCTCTTTATCTTCAGTCTCTTCTTTAACACGCTCGTACTCTTTTTTCGCTTCTTCATCGGTTACTTCAACATCAATTGTTTTTTCGATATAGCGATTATTTGTTAAGTCTTGTCTAATCTGAGCTTCTAAATCTTCCTGAGTCCAATCAAATTGTTCTAATAAAGAAGCAAGTACATCGCCTTCTTGCGATTCTAATATTTCTACTTCTTCTTGTACTTCTTCATCAGTTACTTCAATATCAAGCTTTTTTGATTCTTGGTTAATTAATTCTTGACCAATCAACCCTTCAAGTGTGATTTCTTTAACTTTATCAGTTTCGATGTCTTTTGCTGACTCTACATTAAAATTCTCAAGTTCTTTACGTTCACGGTAAGCTGGGTTATATTGACTACCTAATATCTCTGTTTCATTTACTGTAGCAACCACTTCTTTATCATCGACCAACTCTTCTTCACTGATCTCCACTGGTTCTGGCGTTTGTGTTTCCTCTGCTTCGTCTTCTTTATCCCCACAAGCAGAAACAACTAACAACATACTTAGTCCTATAAAAATAGCTAATAAACGTTTATTAAAAATAATAATCTCTCCTTTTATGCGTATACCTTATTCAACCATAAACAAGAGCTATTATTCAAGTTTTTGAGTTAGTAATTTATGTGTAATTTATTGCT
>DATGUS010000018.1:0-29326 GCA_035301245.1 Alloiococcus sp.
ACAATGTTGGTTGCGGCAATGATCCGTGAAGACTACTTGCAACAAAACGCGTATGACGATGTTGATACGTATACACCGTTAGATAAGCAATTAATTATGCTTCAGATTATATTACAATTTGATACTGAAGCAAGAAAAGCTCTTGATTTGGGTGCTTATTTCGATGAAATTGCAGAAGGAACAAGAGGTTTAAGAGAACGTATTGGACGTATGAAATATATTTCTTCTGATGAGATGAACCGATTTGAAGAAATTTACAACTCTATCGAATCAACTATTGAGTCTATTGTACAAAAAGGTGGTGCTGAACAGAATGCTTAAAGAATATAAAACAGTTTCAGAAGTTGTTGGTCCTTTAATGACCGTTGAAGGTGTCGAAGGTGTTAAGTTTGATGAACTTGTTGATATTGAATTGCAGGATGGTTCACGTCGCCGTGGACAGGTTCTTGAGATTGATGGTGACAAAGCAGTTGTTCAAATCTTCGAAGGATCATCAGGAATTAACTTACCAGAAACAAAAGTTCGTTTCTTAGGTAAACCCCTATCATTAGATGTTTCAGAGGATATGATCGGACGTACATTTGATGGAATGGGTCGAATTAATGATGGTGGCCCTGAATTAATCCCAGAAAAATCATTAGATATTAATGGTAAAGCGATCAACCCAGTTGCTCGTAACTACCCAGATGAGTTTATTCAAACAGGAATTTCTACTATTGACCATTTAAATACATTAGTTCGTGGTCAAAAGTTACCGGTGTTCTCAGCATCAGGTCTACCACACGAACAATTAGCGGCACAAATCGCACGCCAAGCTAAAGTAGTTGGTTCTGAAGAGAAATTCGCCGTTGTCTTCGCTGCGGTAGGTATTACGTATGAAGAAGCGGAATTCTTTATGAATGACTTTAAGAAAACAGGAGCGATTGATCGTTCAGTGGTTTTCATTAACTTAGCGAATGACCCAGCAATTGAACGTATAGCAACGCCACGTATGGCTTTAACAGCTGCTGAGTATTTAGCGTTCGAAAAAGACATGCACGTTTTAATTATTACAACAGATATGACAAACTATGCAAACGCGCTTCGTGAAATATCGGCTGCTCGTCGTGAAGTTCCAGGACGCCGTGGTTATCCAGGTTACCTATATACTAACTTGGCTACTTTATATGAGCGTGCTGGTCGATTAGAAGGTTCAAGTGGATCTGTAACTCAGATACCAATTTTAACAATGCCGGAAGAAGATATTACACACCCAATTCCAGATTTAACAGGTTATATTACTGAGGGTCAAATTATCTTATCACGTGAGTTAGAAAACCAAGGTATTACACCACCTATTAACGTCCTTCCTTCATTGTCTCGTCTTAAAGATGAGGGAATTGGTGAAGGTAAGACCCGTAAAGACCATGCGCCGACGATGAACCAGATTTTCTCTGCTTATGCACAAGGTAAAGAAGCTAAAGAATTAGCAAACGTACTTGGTGAAGCAGCATTATCTGAATCAGATAAGAAATATGTTAAGTTTACCGATAGATTTGAACAAGAATACGTTAATCAAGGTAACTATACTAATCGTACGATTGAAGAATCACTTGATTTAGGTTGGGACTTACTGAAAATTCTTCCAAGAGAAGAATTGAAACGTATTAAAGACGATATGTTAGATGAATACTTGCCTAAGGAAGGGTGAGTCATGTGGCGGATAAATTGAATGTCAATCCAACTCGTATGGAGTTGTCTAACTTAAAGGATCGTCTTGAATTAGCAACTCGTGGCCACAAGCTTTTGAAAGATAAACGTGACGAGTTAATGCGTCAATTTATTACATTGGTTAAACAAAATAATGAGTTACGTAAAGAAGTGGAAGGCAAATTAGAAAAAGGGATGCAGTCTTTTTCTATTGCCAAATCACTTTTACATGAAAACTATCTTGAAGAAGTGATGGCCATTCCTTCTAGACAAGTTGATTTAAATATTCACCAGAAAAATATTATGTCTGTAAGAGTGCCGCAGATGACTTTTGACTTCCATAGTCAAAATCAAGATGACAGTTCTCTTAAATATGGTTATTTAAACTCAAATAGTGAATTAGACTCAACGTTCGACCAATTTAATGATGTTATGCCGAAAATGTTAGAATTAGCAGAGATTGAAAAAACATGTCAGTTAATGGCTAATGAGATCGAAAAAACAAGACGTCGTGTAAACGCGCTTGAGCATATGACGATTCCACAGTTGGAAGAAACGATTTACTTTATTGAAATGAAATTAGAAGAGAGTGAACGTGCTGAAATTACTCGCTTAATGAAAGTTAAAGATATGGGGAAAGATTAGGCATTGTTTGCAGTTTGTTAAAGACCTTGTTAGCAAGGTCTTTTTCTATTGAAAAATATTAATACTTAAATATAAAAAATAATCATTTTAATAAAAACTGATTTGTGCTTTTTAAGATTGAATACTACAAAAGTAAAAATTTAAGTTTTATACAATAAAAATGAACTTGCGCTACTTTGATTAAGACTATATCTTATTATTAAATGATATTGATAGATTACATTATTTATTTTTGAGACACTAGTTGTATAAATTGAGGAGGGGTCAGATGGCAGAGTTAATTGATCAATTAAAAAATGGTAACTTAGCTTTGGTGCTCAGTGGTGGCGGTGCCCGAGGTGGATATCAGATTGGTATCTGGGAAGCATTAAGGGAACTCGAAATATCAATTGAAGTAGTGACTGGGATTTCAGTAGGTGCACTAAATGGTGCTTTTGTTGTTCAAGATGATTTTAAAAAAGCAAAAGAAATGTGGGAAAGTATTCAAACATCAGATATTTTAGATTATCAAACTAGCAATGATCTGACTACACTTTCTGGCTATGCAAAAAATTTATCTTATCTTATTTACAAAGCCATTAAAGAAGGTGGCATCAGTTCGAAACCAATGGAGGAGCTCATTGATTTTTATTTAGCTGATGAAGAAAAATTTACATATATCGAAACAGTTTTTGGTGTTGTGGTTACGAATTCTAGCACATTTAAAGAAGAAAGTTACTTTTTAAATCATCTTTCCCGAAATGAAATAAAAAATCTTCTTCTAGCAAGTGCGTCTTTATATCCTATTATGGAAAGAACGATGATTGACGAAAAACTGTATGCTGATGGTGGCTATCGAAATCATATTCCCATAGAATTAGCTAGAGAAAAAAATCCTGATGTTATTATTGCAACAGATTTGATGCCAGAAATTAATAGAACATATAAAAGTGAACAAAATGTCATTATGATTCAACCAAAATGGTATCTAGGAGATATGATGACGTTTGATGCGCAACGTAATAGATATAATATACTGATGGGTTACAATGATCTTATGAAGGCAGTTGGAAAGTTTTATGGCTATCTTTATTCATTTTCAGATCCTGGAGCTTCATTAAAACAAGATTTAATGGATGAATTTGATAAAAAAGATAATTTTTCTAAAGAAATGTCAAATATTTTAAAGAATAATTTGTATTTTTTAAAGAAAAAATTATCAAAAGAATGGGGGAACCATGTTAATAAAGATAATTATCATATCGCTTTGTTAGAAATCACTGCACGTATATTTTTTATACAACCAAGTGAAGTTCAATCAGTAGAGAATTTTACTAACTTATTACTCCAACGTTTAGGAAATGCCTATTCTTTAGATAAAAATGATGCATTAAATGATTTTTTGCCGGATTACTTTATGGGACGGAGGGAATGGCGACTTTTTTTCTCAATGAAGTTATCATTGCTTCCTGAACAAGAACGTATTTTTTATTTTTTGGGCCAATTTAATAAGAATAAAGATAAACAATCAAGCATTACTAATAAGATTTTATTCAAAATTGACCCAATTCCGTTCACAGTAGCCTTGTTTATTTATTTACTTGTGAAAAATGATAATAAACTTACACATAGCATCTAAATTTATGTTACACTTAATAGCAACTAGATGGTAAAGTGAAAGGAAATTTACATTGGATCGAGGATTACTTATTGTACTATCGGGCCCTTCAGGAGTTGGTAAAGGGACAGTTAGAAAACATATATTTGATCATTATAATAATGATTTTGATTATTCAATTTCAATGACTACTCGGGACAAGCGTACGGGGGAAGTTGAAGGTGAAGATTATTTTTTCAGAACTCGTGAGGAATTTGAACAATTAATCGAAGAAGGCGGATTATTAGAGTATACTAAATATGTAGGTAACTATTACGGGACCCCATTAAAATACGTTGAAGAAACCTTAGACTCAGGACGCGATGTCTTTTTAGAAATTGAAGTTCAAGGCGCATTAAAAGTGCGTAAAAAAATGAAAGACGGTATTTTTATCTTCCTTTCGCCACCAGATTTAGATGAATTGGAATCGCGTCTAATTGGTCGAGGGACTGATAGTGACGAAATGATTAGTAAACGAATTAACAAAGCGATTCATGAATTAAAATTGATACAGTATTATGATTATGTCGTTGAGAATGATGACGTAGACACTGCTGCTCAAAAAATTAGACATATTATTGAAAGTGAACACTTAAAAGTTCACCGTAATCTGAAATCATTTACTAGAATTATCGAGGAGATGGAATAATGTTGTTAGAACCTTCATTAGATAAGTTATTAGAAAAAATAGATTCAAAATACTCGTTAGTAATGCTCGCAGCAAAGCGTGCACACGAGTTGAATGATGCTGAAGATTTAGAAAGCGAATGGCTACTTGATGAATATAAATCAATTCGAAATGTCGGTAAAGCTTTAGAAGAAATTGAGTCAGGTGATTTAGTTATTGACTCAATAAAATTAAAATAAAAATTGAAATCCTTTGTTAGGCAGCTTATCTGAATAACAGAGGATTTTTTGTGCGTTTATGTTTAAGGTAATTGATGAATATTTTTGATAAAATGAGAGATATAATGATTTTACTGTAAGGAGTGTCAACATGTTAAAGAATAAAAAAATTGCTCTTTATGTGACCGGCGGGATTGCGGCATATAAATCAGTTCTTCTATTGAGAGAATTGATTAAGGAAGGTGCCGATGTTCGTGTGGCAATGACAAAGAGTGCTACCGAATTCGTAACTCCTTTAACTTTTCAAATATTAAGTAAGCACCATGTAGGTATTGATACATTTGATGAACAGCACCCAGAGCGAGTGAATCACATTTATATGACAGATTGGGCAGAGCATTCCATTATTGCGCCAGCAACTGCTAATGTGATTGCGAAGATGGCGTCAGGAATCGGTGATGATTTTGTAACAACGACTCTTTTAGCAACTAATCACCCGGTTATGATTGTACCGGCGATGAATACGAAAATGTATGAGAATCCAGTAACACAAAGAAATCTAGAAATTTTAGCTGGTGATGGCCATCGGATTATGGAACCAGACACTGGCTTTTTAGCTGAAGGATATGAAGGAAAAGGTCGTTTTCCTGAAATTTCACGTATTATAGAAGAGTTTAAACATCATATAGTGACTGAATCTGCGAAAAAACCATTAGTCGGATCAAAAGTTTTAATCTCGGCAGGCGGCACCATTGAACGGATTGATCCTGTTCGTTATATCTCTAATGATTCATCAGGTAAGATGGGACATGAATTAGCTCAAGCAGCCTATGAAGCTGGGGCAGATGTTACGTTAGTTACTGCGAGCTCTCTACCGTCTAATCGCTACATACAACGTATTAATGTTGAATCAGCTAATGAGATGTTTGATGCTTTAGTATCTGAATATGCTGATGCTGATTATTTAATAATGTCAGCAGCTGTTTCGGATTATGCACCTGTCGATACATCAGATCAAAAAATGAAGAAGCAAGAAACGTTAACTATAGAGTTAAAGCAAAACAAAGATATACTAAAACATTTAGGAACGTTAAAAAATGACCATCAAGTGAATGTTGGCTTTGCAGCGGAAACACAGAATATTGAAGCCTATGCCCTAGGAAAGTTAGAATCAAAAAATGCTGATTTTATTGTTGCTAATGACGTGAGTAAGAAAGATCGAGGATTTAACTCAGATGATAATGCAGTTACGGTTTATTCAAAATCACAAGATCCGATTCACCTGCCATTAGTGTCAAAAAATAAGTTAGCTAGACAAATTATTGATATTTTAATTAATAAAAACAAGTAAGTTGAAAGGAAAGTTGTATGGCTCATATAGCTGAAGTGATTGTTGATGTTCCTGTTATGCAAACGAACATCCCATATAGTTACCATATACCCGAAAAATACATAAATCAGCTACAGCCTGGAATGCGTGTAATCGTGCCGTTTGGAAAAGGAAATCGACAAGTTCAAGGCTTTGTTGTTCTGATTAGTGAACAAGATGATACGAATGATGAGCTGAAATCAATTTCTAGCGTGATGGACTTACATCCAGTATTGAATGAAGAACTCTTACAGTTAGGCACCTACATGAGTAATGAGACATTTAGCTTCAGAATTAACTGTTTCCAAACCATGTTACCTGCTGTTTATCGTGCGAAATATAGTAAAAGGATTGTTTTAAAAGATACCTCGGATGAAGAAATTATTTATGAATTATTTAATGGAAAAAATTATATCGATTGGGAAGACGCAGAAGATAGAGGAATACTTCCTGAGTTACTTCGTTTAAGAAAAGAACAGGTCGTTGATATCGACTATTTAGTAACGGATACACGCACAAAAAAGTACCACAAATATATTATGCCTATTCACTTAAAAGATGAATATCAATCAATCATCGATTCTGTTCCGGGTAATGCAACAAGACAATTGGCGTTTTTAGAGTTATTAAAAGAAGCTGACGGACCACTCTTTTGGAATGATATCCGTGATAATCACCATATTTCTTCCAATGTTTTAAATACAGCAGTAAAACGACAGTGGTGTAAAGTGAAGGAAGTCGAAGTTTATCGTGATCCATTTGAAGATGAAAACTTTACTAGAGACGAACCACTAGAGTTAACTGATGAACAGCAATATGCTTTTAACCAAGTAAATCAAAAAGTAATAAATCATGAACATGAAGTATTCTTGCTTGAAGGTATCACAGGTAGTGGAAAAACAGAAGTATACTTACAATTGATTCAAGAAGTGTTAAATCAAGGGGAAGGGGCTATTGTTTTAGTTCCGGAAATCTCACTGACCCCGCAAATGGTGATTCGTTTTAAAAGTCGTTTTGGCGATGACGTGGCTGTCTTGCATAGTGGCCTGTCTGATAGCGAGAAATATGATGAATGGCGTAAAATAGAAAAAGAAGAAGCGCATGTTGTTGTAGGAGCGCGCTCAAGCATTTTCGCCCCACTGAAGAATATCGGTATGATTATCATTGATGAAGAACATGAATCAACCTACAAACAAGAAGAAACACCGCGCTATCATGCCAGAGATATTGCTATTTGGCGTGCTGAGTACCATGACTGTCCGGTTGTTTTAGGAAGTGCGACTCCGAGTTTAGAGTCAAGAGCACGGACATTGAAAGATGTTTATACACTTCTTGAATTAAAAACTCGTGCGAATAACAAACCCTTGCCACCAATTCAAGTGGTTGATATGCGAGATGAAGTGAAGAAAAATAACCGCAGTTCTTTCTCACTTCAACTCCAATCAAAAATAAGAGAAAAGATTACAAAAGGTGAGCAAGTGGTGCTACTTCTAAACCGCCGTGGCTTTTCGTCCTTTGTGATGTGTCGTGATTGTGGGTATGTGTTAGAGTGTCCGAATTGTGATATCTCATTGACGCTGCATATGGATACGAAATCAATGAAATGTCACTATTGTGGACATGAAGAAGCAATACCTAGAGTTTGTAATGAATGTGGGAGTCGATCGATTCGCTATTACGGGACGGGTACACAAAAAATTGAAGAAGAGCTAAAAGCGATGATTCCCGAATCTAAAATTATTCGGATGGATGTGGATACGACTAGACGTAAAGGGGCTCATAAACGATTACTTGATAAATTTGAGCAGAAAGAAGGAAACATTCTACTTGGCACACAGATGATTGCTAAAGGTTTAGATTTTCCGAATGTTACTTTAGTTGGTGTCATCAATGCGGATACTGCCTTAGGTTTGCCTGACTTTAGATCAGCAGAAAATACGTTCCAACTACTCACTCAAGTCAGTGGTCGAGCTGGACGAGGTGATCTAAGTGGAGAAGTGATCATTCAATCTTTCAACCCAGAACACTATGCTATCCAACTAGCAAAGCATCATGATTATGAAACATTTTTTAAAAAAGAAATGCTCATGCGAAAAGCGAGCCAGTACTCACCGTTTTACTATTTAATTCGTATTTCAGTCAGTCATCAAGATGAAATTATCGCTAGCAAAAAAATGGGCGAGATTGTTGAACTTATCAAACCTGTTTTAAGTAATCAAGCTATTATACTTGGACCGACACCAAAATCGATCGCTAGAACGCATAATCGTTACCACTATCAAACCATTATTAAATATAAATTTGAAGATGCTTTGAAAGATCGTTTAAGAGAGTTAATGAAATTGACTCAAAAAGATACTACAAATGGCTTATATATCTCTATTGACCCTAAACCAATGAATTTTATTTAAGAAAGAGAGACAAGAATGAAAAAAATTGTATTTATGGGAACCCCGCAGTTCTCTGTGCCAATCTTAGAAGCACTTGTAAATAATGAAAATATTCAAATAGAAGCAGTAGTAACTCAACCTGATCGTAAAGTTGGACGTAAAAAAGTATTAACTGCTCCGCCCGTTAAAGAAGCGGCATTAAAACATGATTTAAAGGTGTTACAGCCAGAAAAAATATCAGGATCAAAAGAAATGCAATCGATTATTGATATGAATCCAGATTTAATTGTGACCGCCGCGTATGGACAATTTTTACCAGAGATTCTATTAGAAGCACCAACATATAAATCCATTAATGTGCATGCTTCTTTACTTCCTAAATACCGCGGGGCGGCACCGATTCATTATGCTATCTGGAATGGTGATCAAAAAACTGGAATCAGCATTATATATATGACCAAAGCAATGGACGCTGGAGATGTACTAGCTAGACGTGAAATTGATATCGACCGAAGTGATGATACTGGTAAATTATTTAATAAATTAAGTATAGTTGGTCGTGATTTACTGATGGATACTTTACCTAATTTATTTAATGAAACAATTTCTCCTGAACCACAGGATGATTCATTAGCAACGTATTCACCGATGATATCTAAAGAACAAGAGCAGTTGGATTGGGAAGAAGAAGCCGAAGCACTATTTAATAAAATTAGAGCTTTCAGACCTTTCCCAGGGACATATACTTTATTAGATGACAAACGTTTCAAAGTCTGGGATTCAGAGGTAGCAAACCAAACAACAGAAAAAGCACCTGGGACAATTGTTAAAATGACTAATGAAAAATTGTATGTTGCTTGTGGTAAGGGAACAGTGTTATCACTGCGAGTCGTGCAACCAGCAGGCAAACAGAAGATGACTGTTGATAGTTATTTACTTGGAGCTAACTTAGAAGTAGGGGATTCTTTTGGCGAGTAAGAAACCAAGAATTATAGCCGTCCAAATATTAGAAAACATTGAACATAAAGGAGCTTATGCTAACTTAGAGCTTAATGCAGTGAAACAGAAGTCTGAGCTTTCTAGTCAAGAATTTTCATTTTTAACAGAGTTAGTTTACGGTGTCATACAAAATAAACGTTTGATTGATTACTATTTAAGTCCATTTTTAAAAAAAACTCAAAAATTAAAAAGCTGGGTAAGACAAGTTATTAGAGTGGCGGTGTATCAGATGGTATTCTTAGATAATATACCAGACTACGCTTCAATCAATGAAGCGGTCAATTATGGTGGTAAGAGAGGTCATAAAGGTATCCGTTCATTAATTAATGGAGTTCTACGTAATTTCCAACGTCAAGATTTAAAGCCTGTTTCTGACATTGAGTCGTTAGAAGTAAGACTGGCAATTCAGTATAGTATGCCGGATTGGCTTATTAAAGAGTTTTTGAAGCAATATGGAGCTGAAACGACGGAGAAGATGTTAAAGTCTTTTAATAAACGAGCAAAAGTTTCTATTCGAGTAGCTACTAAACGAATCAGTATTGAAGAAGCTACCGAGGAATTGGAAGCCTCAGGCTATGAAGTGAAACGCAGTGAACTGAGTCCTGAAGGTTTGATCATATTAAATGGTCTTCCAATTGATCACTCATTGTACAAAAAGGGGTTGATTTCTATACAAGATGAGTCGTCTATGATGGTTGCACCCAGTCTGAATGTCTCCACTGATCATGTGGTAGCAGACCTTTGTGCTGCACCAGGTGGCAAAACAAGTCATATTGCGACGTTTATTGATAGCTCAATGGGTGGTATACTATATTCATCTGATTTACATGATCACAAGATTCCGCTTATTCAAAAGACATTAAAGCGTCAAGGATTAAACAATTGTGTACAAGTGCGTCAACTAGATGCAACTCAAGCAGGACAAGTTTATGATAATGACATGTTCGATCGCGTATTGATTGATGCACCATGTTCAGGAATAGGACTTCTTAGACGCAAGCCAGATATCCGCTTTGCAAAAGAACCAAAAAATCTAAAGAGTCTTCCAACGTTACAGTTGGCGATTCTTGAAGAAGCTGCTTCGTTAGTCAAAGCGGGTGGTGAAATGGTTTACTCCACATGTACGATTTTAGAGGCTGAAAACCAAACTGTTATAAAGACATTTTTAGAGAAACATCCCGAATTTAAGTTGAAAAAAATTGATATTGATAATGATCTGTTTAAACATAATAATGGAGAGTTACTCATTTTACCTCATTATTATGATTCAGATGGTTTTTATATCGCATTGCTAGTAAAAGAATCAGACTAGTAGAATAGATAAATGAGGTGAAAGCGTGCAAATTAGTATCGAATCAATTAAAGGTAGAAGAGGATCTAACCAAGATTGTACCAAAGCATCTTATAATAAGAATAACTATTTAATGGCTGTACTATGTGATGGCATGGGAGGTCATCAAGCTGGTGACCATGCAAGCCAACTTGCTGTTGAAACCATCACAAATATGTGGGAAGAAACAACGCATTCCACTAAAGATGAAATAGTCGAATGGGTTAATCAGGCTATCAATCAAGTAAATCAGTTAGTTTACGAAACAGGTATAAAAAAAACAGAGTGGTTTGGAATGGGGTCGACGATTGTAGCTGGCATCGTTGTGAATGATAGTATCATCATTGCGAATGTAGGAGACAGTAGAGCTTACCAATATAATGAAAATGGTATTCAGATTATTACCAATGACCATTCTTTTGCTCATGAATTATATTTAAATGGTGAAATCACAAAAAAAGAAGCAGAAGAACATGTTCAAAGAAATATGCTGACACGCTCATTAGGATTACCGAATGACGTATCGGTAGATATTTTTGAACTTTCAAAAGCAAATCTTTCAAAGCTGTTTTTATGTTCAGATGGTTTGTCAGATACTTTGTCTAAAAAAGAAATGATGGATATTATCGAACAAGATGAATCCTTGGATTTTATTACAAGTAAAATGGTAGAACAAGCATACCAAAATGGCTCAACAGACAATATTACTGTTTTAATGATCGATTTTAAACATAAACAGGAAGGAGGCATATAAATGAAAGTCGGAGACAAAATAGATCAGCGATATGTTTTACGTGAACTGCTTGGTGTTGGTGGTATGGCACAAGTTTTTTTAGCTCATGATACGATTTTGAATCGTGAAGTAGCGATTAAATTACTTGCTCAGTCATTTTTAAATGATGATGATAGTTTAAGACGTTTTCAAAGAGAAGCCGCTTCAACAACAGAGCTATCTCACGAAAATATTGTTAGTATCTATGATGTAGGAGAAGATAGCGTCCCTTACATTGTAATGGAATATATCGGTGGGAATGACTTAAAACAATACATAAAAAGACACAATCCAATTCCTAGTACTGTTGCAATAGGGATGATGGACAAAATATTAAGTGCCATTGATTATGCACATAAGAACGGTGTTATTCATCGAGATATTAAACCGCAAAACGTTTTAGTTGACATTGATGGGACTGTAAAGATTACTGACTTTGGTATCGCTTTGGCTGTTTCGCAGCATTCGATTACTCAGACGAATTCACTTTTAGGTTCTGTTCATTATATGTCGCCTGAACAAGCAAAAGGTGGTATAGCGACTGAAAAATCTGATATTTATTCGTTAGGTATTGTATTATACGAGTTGCTTGTTGGTGATGTACCATTTAACGGAGAATCACCCGTTTCAATTGCTTTACAGCATTTCCAAGCCGATATACCTTCTATAATAGAGAAGAATCAAGAAGTGCCTCAAGCCTTAGAAAATGTTGTTTTAAAAGCGACCGCTAAGGAACCAATGGATCGTTACGACTCAGTTTCTGAGATGAGGAAAGACTTGCTCACTGCCTTAGATCCTTCGAGAAGAAATGAAGAACGTTTTGTTGCAGGAGATTTAAATGATTCTAAAACAATAGTCATGGCACCAGTTAAGGAACCAACACCTGTAACCGAAGCATCCGATCAGGAACCTGAGGGTAAGAACATCAAAAATAATGAAGAGACGAAGAAAAGTAGAAAAGGTTGTTTGTGGGCATTATTACTCATTCCACTTTTTATCATACTTGGTCTCATTTTCTATGTAATGCAATCAGCACCCGTAGAGGTTGAAGTCCCAGAGCTCGAAAATATCAGTTTGGATGAAGCAACCAGACAACTTGAAGAGTTAAATCTTTCAGTTGGTGAAGTCATTGAAGAGACTAACGATGAGATTGAGCCAGGTTATGTTATCAAATCTAATCCCGATGCTGGCGCCACCATTCGTGAAGAGCAAGAAGTTGATTTAATTATTAGTTCTGGTGAAGAGCTTTATGAAATTAGCGACTACACCAATGAACCATTTGAGGAAATTAGAGCGCAGTTAACTGAACTTGGGTTCACAGTTGAAAGCGAAGAAGTCAATAATAATGACATTGAAGCAGGTTATATTGTTTCACAAGATATTTCGCCAAATAATGAAGTTGTTCCTTCAGATACGACGATTACCTTTGAAGTCAGTGTAGGACCAACTGAAATTAGATTCCGAGATTTGCAAGGATACACAAGAGTTGGTGTGGAAGATTATGTTGAAGAAAATAATTTAAATCTTACTATAGAATACGCCAGTTCTGATAGTGTTGATGAAGGACTTGTTATGTCACAACAACCCGAAGCAGGTACCGTTATTTATGAAAATACTAATGTAACTGTTGTGTTTTCTTCTGGACCTGAAGAAATTTCTCTAGAAACCTTTACGGAATTAGTACAGATACCTTATCAAAAACCAGAATCAGAAGATGAAAGTGAAGATGATGGATCCGAAGAATTGACACCTAATGTTATTGAAGTTTATATTTCTGATGAAGAGAACGATTTTGATACACCAGTATTAACCTTCGAGATTACCGAAACAGTTACTCGTACCTTAGAATTTACTGTTGAAGAAGGAGCCACTGCTGAGTATCGCATTGTACGAGACGGGGAGACAATTATTGAAGATGAAGTATCAAATTAATGGAGGTAACGTATGTTAACTGGACGAATCACTAAAGCATTAAGTGGATTTTATTATGTGACAACGAAAGATCATGTCACCTATCAAACCAGAGCTCGTGGTGTTTTTCGTAATCAAGATATTACGCCCCTAGTCGGTGATCTGGTAGAATTTGATGTACAAGGTGATCAAGATGGGACAGTTACGAAAATTTATGAGCGTAAAAATCAGTTAGAGAGACCTCCAGTATCTAACATTGATACCGCCTTTATTATAATGTCAGCAGTTGAACCTGTTTTTTCAAAGAAATTATTAGATCGCACATTGGTTCTACTAGAGTCACTTCATATCAAATCAGTCATTTATGTAACTAAAATGGATATAGCTGATGATGATATGATTGAAGAAGTATCTCAGTTAAAAACTTATTATGAATCCATTGGTTATGAATTTGAATATTCGTTAACTGAAGATGTTGATAAACAAAAATTTAAAGAATTGATTGATGAAGAAGCTATTGTCTTTATGGGGCAGTCTGGTGTGGGGAAATCAACCTTACTAAATAAATTAGATCCATCTCTTAATCTTAAAACTGCTGAAATATCTACTGCATTGGGACGTGGGCGTCATACCACTCGTCACGTTGAGTTAGTTCCGATCTTTAACGGTTATATTGTAGATACACCAGGGTTTAGTTCTCTAGAATTAGGTGAGATAAAAAAGGAAGAATTAACACAGTATTTTCCTGAATTTTGGACTAGACGTTCTGAGTGTAAATTTAGTGGCTGTGTTCATAATAAAGAGCCAAAATGTGCGGTGAAGCATGCTGTAAAAAACGGTGATATTGCGAAGCATCGTTACCAGCATTACTTAATGTTTTTAGAAGAAATCGAATCAAGAAAACCAAGATACTAAATGAATGTTTATAGGAGGATACTATGAAGATAGCACCATCAATATTAAGCGCTGATTTTGCCAATTTAAAAAGAGATATCGAAGTGATCGATAACGGAGGAGCAGATTGGGTTCATATCGATGTAATGGACGGTTCATTTGTTCCAAATATTACTTTTGGACCGAATATTGTTGAAGCCATTAGACCACATACCTCACTACCGTTAGATGTTCACTTAATGATTGATGATCCGGAACGATATATCGCTGACTTTGCTAAAGCAGGAGCGGATTATATTTCTGTACAGGTAGAAAGTACAAATCATATCCACAGAGCGATTCAATTAATTAAAGAACAAAATGTTAAAGCAGGTGTTGTCATTAACCCTGGGACTCCTGTTGACAGCATCATTCCCGTTTTAGAAGAAGTGGATTTTGTATTAGTGATGTCAGTGAATCCAGGATTCGGTGGTCAAAAGTTTATTGAGTATTCTTTAGATAAGATTAAGTATCTTGACCAAATTCGACAAGATGAAGATTTAAACTTTGAGATTCAAGTGGACGGTGGCGTGAATGATGTGACCGCTCAAAAGTGTAAAGATGTCGGGGCAGATATTTTAGTAGCTGGCTCATTTATCTATTCAACTGGTGAGTCTCCGGCTAAGCAAATAAAAAAACTGAAATGAGGATTCTGATATGAACATTCATATCGTACTAGGAGCTCCCCTTAACGACAGATCGCTTCAAATTAAATATAATGAGGGAGATCAATTTATTGGTGTTGATCGTGGCGCTTATTTTCTAAAAGAAGCAGACTATCCAGTGGATGTGGCACTTGGTGATTTTGATTCATTGAGTGAGAATGAATTGGAAGAGATAAAGAGCAATGCGAAAGAAATCTTATATAAAACAGATCAGGATAATACCGATTTTGAATGGACACTTCTCCAAGTGAGTGAGCGTTTCAAAGAGGAAACGTTAGTTATTCATAATTGGATGGGTGGCCGGTTGGATCATTTACTGAATATTTTATACATTTTCTATCAATCACGTTTCCAGCATTTATTGAACCGTATTATTTTTACACATCCAAACCAAACAGTCACTTTCTTTCATCCTGGGTGCTATACGTTAACTAAAGAAGCTGATAAAACGTATTTGTCTTTTATTGCGATGAAACCGATAACGCATTTGACATTAAAAAATGTAAAGTATCCACTTGAAAAACATAAGATATCAACGCCTTTAGCCTTAATTAGTAATGAATTTTTAGCAGACGAGATGACATTTAATTTTGATACTGGATTAATGATGGTGGTTCAAAGTAAGGATGGATAGGATGCAAAGTATCGATTAAAAAATGAACGATACCATTTGAATATTTTAATGTATAAAAGAACGCCTTACTCTATTAGTCTCATGATGGCTGATAGTGAGAGGCGTTTTATTTATTGAATTATTGAATTTTATAACTGGTTATATACCAATCAGTGACATAGTAATCACAAAGATTTGTGCAAAGAATTTGTAATACTTGATTCAAGTTACCATTACTTCATTATAAGATCATTCTCTGTCAATGACAGTTGTTTAATAGAGATAAAAAAACTGGGGTGTATACCCCAGTTTCTCTCTGTAAATTTAACGTGTTTGAATTAAACGCGTTCTACTTTACCTGATTTTAAAGCACGAGCTGAAGCCCAAACTTTTTTTGGTTTACCGTCAACCATAACTCTAACTTTTTGTAAGTTTGCACCAAAAGTACGTTTAGAGTGGTTGTTTGCGTGCGAACGTTGACCTCCACGAGAAGCTTTACGCCCAGTGAAATAGCATTCTTTAGCCATGAGAAATAGCCTCCTTTAATTCTGTAAGTATCATAATCATCATAATTAACGAAAACGTTAAAGCTGAGATATAAATCTCATACTTAAATAAGATACCACAATAAACTATGAAAAACAAGCTGTAGTTGCTTAAAGATAGTAAAATAGTCCAAGAACTCTTTTATAAAGGGGTTGATTATGATAAAATAAAATTTGATTTATGAATTATGAAAAGAAATAGTTGAAATACCTTTTTTGAAAGGGGAAATACACATATGTCAATATTAATTAATAGTCGCTATGGATCTATTGAAATCTCAACAGATGTAATTGCAACTGTTGTTGGTGGCGCGGCAACTGAAATTTTTGGAATTGTTGGGATGGCTAGCCGCAAACAAGTTAGAGATGGCTTAAACGAAATCTTAAAACGTGATAATTATGCTAAAGGTGTCGAAGTTAGACAAGAAAATAATAGTATAGCTGTTGATGTTTATATTATTGTAAGTTATGGTATTAAGATTTCTGAAGTTTCAAAAAATGTTCAAGATAGAGTTCGTTATCAATTAAAATCAACTCTAGGTATTGAGGCAAGTTCTGTCAACGTCTATGTTCAAGGCGTCCGTGTAATAAATAGCTAGTAGGAAAGGGAATGTCAATAAAGATGAATGAGATAAAAGCTAAAGATTTTAAGATGATGATTGCAGCTGGACGCAGTCATTTAGAGAAAAATGCAGAGTATGTCAATTCACTAAACGTTTTTCCAGTTCCAGATGGAGATACTGGTACAAACATGAACCTTACCTTTACTAGTGGAGCTAAATCTGTTAAATCAAGTCAAGAAGAACATGTTGGTCAATTATCAAAGTCGTTAGGTAAAGGATTATTGATGGGTGCTCGTGGAAACTCTGGTGTGATTCTTTCACAACTATTTAGAGGTTTCTCTAAAGCCATCGAAAGTATTGAAGTTTTAGATGCAAAAGCATTAGCAAAAGCCTTTAAAGGCGGTGTTGATTCTGCGTATAGCGCAGTAATGAAGCCTGTTGAAGGGACTGTTCTAACAGTTGCTAGGGAATCAGCAGATGCAGGTATTAAAGCTTCTGAAACAACTGATAATGTTATAGAAGTTATGGAAGCTGTTTTGGAAGAATCAAAAGCTTCATTAAAACGTACACCAGAATTGTTACCTGTACTTAAAGAAGTTGGTGTTGTAGACAGCGGTGGTCAAGGGTTAGTGTATATTTACGAAGGATTTTTATCAGCACTAACAGGTGAAGAAATCATTGAAGAGGATGATAAAGCTGATCTAGATTCTTTAATTGAAGTAGAGCATCAACATAGTGGTGTTCATGATTTTGTGAACACTGAAGATATTGAGTTTGGTTATTGTACTGAAATCATGGTTCGAATCGGTGAAGGAGATACTGTAACTGACGAATTTGACTATGATGAGTTTAGAAACTACTTAAACAATCTTGGTGATTCTTTACTAGTTGTAGCTGATGATGAGATTATTAAAGTCCACGTTCATACAGAAACACCAGGCGAAGTGATGAATTATGGTCAAAAATTCGGATCACTCATTAAAATTAAAGTAGATAATATGCGTGAACAACACTCAGAATTATCATCTGAATCAAAAAAACAATCAGTTAAACAATCAACTGAAAAGAAAAATATCGCCGTGATTGCCATTGCTGCTGGTGATGGTATTGCAGAATTATTCAAGAGTATCGGTGTTGACTATGTACTTACAGGTGGTCAGACGATGAACCCAAGTACAGAAGATATCGTTAAGGCAATGAATGAAGTACCTGCTAAAGCCTATATTTTACTGCCAAATAATAAAAATATCTTTATGGCTGCTAATCAAGCAGTAGAAGTTTCAGAAGCTGAAGCACAAGTTATTGAAACTAGAACAATTCAACAAGGACTTGTTGCTATGTTAGGTTTTATGGAAGATCAATCATTGGAAGAAAATATTGAAGCGATGACTGAAGAAGTAGAGTATGTCGTTTCGGGCCAGATAACTAATGCTATTAGAGATACAGAAATTAATGGTGTATTAATCAAGAAAGATGACTACATGGGCATTATTGATGGTGACATTAAACTGTGTGATAGTGACTTGTATGAAGCACTTAAAAATACTATCGAGATCATGTTGTCCGAAGATAGCGAAATGATTACAGTTATCTATGGTGAACATGTCGAAGAAGAAACGGCAAAATCAATGATTGAGAAACTTAATGAATTATTTGAAGACTATGAAATTGAAGTACATTATGGTGGTCAACCGGTTTACCCATTCTTAATCTCAGTGGAATAGTTTCAAAAAAAGCAGGAATTGATGAGAGTCATTTCCTGCTTTTTTATCTATGTAAAGCAAGGAGGGAGTAAATGACTTCAATTTATGATTCAGTTAATCGATTAAAAGGTGTTGGACCAAAACGACAAGAAGCATTGTCTGATCTAGGAATTGAAACAATTTTTGATCTGCTTACTTTTTTCCCCTTTCGTTATGAAGATTTAACTGTACGAGACATTACAGAAATAGAAGATAAAGAAAAAGTAGTATTGCAAGGAACATCGGTTTCTAGTCCAGTTGTTAATTATTACGGACGTAAAAAAAGTCGCCTGCAATTTCGTATTAATGTAGATCATGTGATTATTCCTGTTACCTTTTTCAATCAACCTTATCTTAATCAATATGTTCATGCGAATGAAGAAATAACTGTATTTGGTGTTTGGGATTTAAAAAGGCAGGCATTAACTGGTATAAAAATATTGAAGACCGATGCTACAACAAATCAAGAAGCTGTTTACCGCTCAAATAAGGACATTAAACAACAAACAATTTTTAAATTAATTAAACAGGCTTGGGATGATTACGCTGACTTTATTCCCGAAATTCTCCCAAAACAGTTAGTTGATAAATATCAGTTAATATCATTTAAGGAAGCGATTAGGCAGATTCACTTTCCACAAAAGAATGAAAATACTGAAATAGCTAGAAACACATTAGTATTTACTGAATTTTTTATTTATCAGCTAAAACTGCAATTTTTACGTAGACGAAACAAACAACAACAACATTCTGGACAATTAAATACCTATGATATTGATCAGTTAAAAATATTTTTAAATGACTTGCCATTTGAACTCACAAACGCTCAAAAACGTGCCGTTAATGAGATCTGTAAAGATTTACTTCAACCGAGACAAATGTTTCGTCTACTTCAGGGTGATGTCGGGAGTGGAAAAACGGTAGTAGCTGCCAGCGCTATCTATGCTGTTTTTACATCTGGCAGACAGTCTGCCATTATGGCACCGACAGAAATTTTAGCGGATCAACATATGGCAAGTTTTGAAGATCTATTTAATGACTTTGACTTATCAGTTGCCTTACTCACAAGTTCAACTCCTAAGAAAGAACGCGATCAAATTCTTGAGCATCTTAAAGATGGGACGTTAGATTGTATTATCGGTACACATGCTTTAATACAAAGTGATGTACACTTTAATGATCTTGGCCTAGTTATTATCGATGAACAGCATCGTTTTGGGGTTAATCAACGCCGTATGCTTCGAGAGAAAGCAGATCATCCAGATGTCTTATTTATGACAGCAACACCGATTCCACGAACGTTATCTATTACCACTTATGGTGAAATGGACGTGTCAATGATTAATGAGCTGCCGGCTGGAAGAAACCCAGTGAAAACCATTTGGATTAAACCAAAACAGTCCGATCAATTAAAAGAATTTATATTAAAAGAGTTAACAGGGAAATCTCAAGTGTATGTTGTAAGTCCTTTAATTGAGGAATCCGAACATCTAGATGTTCAAAATGCTACAGAACTATTTTATATCTATCGACATATGTTTCCTAACTACAATGTAGGCTTATTACATGGTAAGATGAAACCAACTGAAAAAGAAGAAATTATGTCTGAATTTAATAATAATAACATTCAAATTTTAGTTTCAACTACAGTGATTGAAGTAGGAGTGAATGTGAAAAATGCCACGGTAATGATTATTCATGATGCGGATCGTTTTGGGTTAGCTCAATTACACCAATTACGTGGTCGCGTTGGACGAGGGAGTAAACAAGCATATTGTATTCTCATAGCAGAGCCTAAAAGTGAAACTGGTCAAATGCGTATGCAAATGATGACCGAAATAAGCGATGGGTTTTTATTAAGTGAGAAAGATTTACAAATGCGAGGCCCTGGGGATGTGCTTGGTAAGTTACAGTCAGGAATGCCACAATTTAAAATTGGAAATATCGTTGAAGAAGCCCCGATTTTGGAAAAAGCACGTCAGGAAAGTATTCTTTACTTGTCAGAACACAATCTGGAAGATATGCATAAAGAATTATTAAAATACCTAAAAAATGAACAAGCTCAGTTAGATGATATTTTAGATTGATAAGGAGAGTTTTTATGAAAATTGCAGTAGACGCTATGGGCGGAGATAATGCACCAAAAGCAGTTGTTGAAGGTGCTCTTAGAGCCGCTAAAGAGTTAAAAGACACCACTATCGTTTTATATGGTGATCAAGAACAAATCAAAAGTTTTTTACTCGAAACACCAAAAAATATTGAAATTATTCATACATCAGAAAAAATTCATGGTGACGATGATCCAGTGCGTGCCGTTCGACGTAAAAAGGATTCATCGATGGTTAGAGCTGCGAGAGATACTAAAGAAGGGGCAATAGATGCATTAGTATCTGCAGGAAACACTGGGGCTTTACTTGCAGCAGGAACATTAATTGTAGGCCGAATCAGGGGGATTGATCGCCCAGCATTAATGACTACTTTCCCATCCCTTTACTCTGATGATACATTTTTATTTATGGATCTAGGAGCGAATGCGGATTGTAAACCAATTAACTTAGAGCAGTTTGCAGTGCTTGGAAGTTATTACTCAAAGACAATGCATCAGAAAAACAATCCTACTGTTGGATTATTAAACAATGGTACGGAAGACAATAAAGGAAATGACTTAGCTAAAAAGTCTTTTGATTTATTAAAAGGCAATGAATCAATTAATTTTATCGGTAATGTGGAAGCAAAAGAACTTCTTAAAGCACCTGCCAATGTGATTATTACAGATGGGTTCACTGGTAATGCGGTCTTAAAAACGTTAGAAGGAACAGCAAAGGGTGTTATTGATGTTATAAAATCCACGATTAAACAAGGAAGTTTAAAGACTAAATTAGGTGGATTAATGATTAAAGACGATCTATCAAGTATCAAAGATGTGATGGATTATTCTAAATTAGGTGGTGCCATTTTATTTGGTGTTAAAGCCCCAGTTATTAAAACACACGGTTCAGCCAATTCAGAAGCAATCTATCATACCATCAAACAGGCAAAAGATATTTTAAATACAGACGTTATCGCAGATTTAACCAAATATTTTGAAAAAATTAAATAAATTAATCGAATAAATTAGAAAAATATTGTTAAATAGTGTAAAATAATTTTATGCATTTATAAGAAACATATGAGAAACTAGTAAGAAAGTAGTTTGGAGGATTTTACAAATGAACAAAGAAGAAGTCTATGAGAAAGTAAAGACGATTATCGTTGAACGACTTGGGGTCGACGAAGATAAAATATCTAGAGATATAAGTTTTCAAGATGATATCGGAGCTGATTCTCTTGATGTTGTAGAATTAGTGATGGAAATGGAAGATTATTTCGGTAAAGAAATATCAGATGAAGATGCTGAACAATTGACCACTGTTGGTAAAGTAGTGGACTTTATCTATGAAAAAACTCAGTAAATTAAAACAAAATGAGTTTTATTGAAAAAATCACTTGATATTTTAATAAATGTAATTAAAATGAGATATAACATTTACAAAAATGAGATTAAATAAATGATTAAAAAATCTTAGGTTGTTTCATTTTAGTAATTACGAAATAATTTAAGGAGGACACAAGTTGGCGATCGAAAATCGACTTTTAGAAATTAATAATCTCGAAGTAGGCTTCCGTTTTGGAGATGAATACCACAACGCTGTGGATGACGTCTCTTTAACATTAGACAAAAACGAAATACTCGCAATCGTTGGTGAATCTGGTTGTGGAAAATCCACACTTGCCACGGCTATTATAGGATTGCATGATCCGAATAATACAAAGATAAAAGGCGATATTATTTATAATGATTTAAACTTAAACAATCTTAGTGAAAAACTATATAACAAAATCAGAGGTAATGATATTGGTATGATTTTCCAAGATCCTCTAGGGTCACTTAATCCAGTTATGACCGTTTATGACCAGATTGCAGAGTCACTTATCTATCACTCCGATTTAAATGAAAAACAAAGACGTGAACGCGTTTTAGAATTACTGAATCAAGTAGGTATTCCAAGACCCGAACAAATTATGAAATCTTATCCACATGAGTTGTCAGGTGGGATGAGACAACGTGTGGTAATCGCTATTGCACTAGCAAATAAACCACCAGTTATTATTGCTGACGAACCAACAACTGCTTTAGACGTAACCATTCAAGCTCAAATTCTTGACTTAATGAAAGATATTCAAGATGAAACAGGTTCAGGGATTATTTTAATCACTCATGACTTAGGCGTTGTAGCAGAAACAGCAGACCGAGTAGCGGTTATGTATGCGGGTCAAATCGTTGAAGAAGCTCCAGTGGATGTTTTATTTAATGATCCAAAACACCCGTATACACGTTCACTACTAAACTCCGTTCCTCATGAGTTGGAAGAAGGCGAAGAGTTACATGTTATTCATGGGACTGTCCCTTCACTACAACACTTGCCTAGAAAAGGAGACCGCTTCAAGGACCGTATTCCTTGGATTCCTGATGAAGCTTTCGATGAGAACCCAGAACTGGTTGAGATTGCTCCCGGTCACAAAGTAAGAGGAAATAGTTGGAAACATTTCCACTTTGAAGGGGAGGAAAAACAATCATGAGTTTAATTCAAATAGACAATCTTAAAGTACACTACCCAATTAGAGGTGGAATTTTTAATACCATTCAGTCTTATGTAAAAGCCGTTGATGGCGTATCTTTAGCTATTGAACCTGGTAAGACATACGGTTTAGTTGGAGAATCAGGTTCAGGAAAAACAACGATTGGTAAATCACTAATTGGTTTAGAGCCGATTACTTCAGGAAGTATTTACTATAATGGTAAAGAAGTAACAAACAAAGCGCGTAGTCGCTCTAAAGAATACTCAGATTACAATAAAGATGTTCAGATGATTTTCCAAGATTCAACATCATCATTAAACCCCAAAAAACGTATTCTTGATGTTATTGCTGAACCAATGCGTAACTACTTTAATTATTCAGCTAAAGAAGAGAAAAAACGCATTATCGAATTACTTGAAATTGTTGGTCTAAACGAAGAGGCAATGTATCGTTATCCACATGAATTCTCTGGTGGACAACGCCAGCGTATCGGAGTTGCTCGAGCAGTAGCTAGTGATCCAAAACTTATCATTGCTGATGAACCAACCTCAGCTCTTGATTTATCAGTTCAAGCTCAAGTTTTAAACTTTATGAGACGAATTCAAAATGAATATAGATTAAGTTACTTATTCATTTCTCATGACTTAGGGGTTGTTCAACATATGTCTGATAATATTGCGATTATGCATAGAGGACGTTTCGTTGAACAGGGTTCTAAAGAGAAAATTTACAGTAATCCACAACACATTTATACAAAACGATTATTATCAGCTATTCCTGATATGAATCCGAATGTACGTGAAGCACATAAAGTTGAACGTCAGAGGGTTGAAGCAGAGTACAAGGCTCAAGAAGTTGAGTACTATGACAGTGAAGGAAGAGTTTATGACTTGAGAGAGTTTGAAAATAATCACTATGTAGCATTTAAACCCGAGTTGACACAACAAGATAATCAATCAACTCAATTTGAAACACCAAAAGGGGGAGAAGCATAATGTGGAAAACTGTAGTTAGACGTTTATTACTCATGATTCCCCAAATCTTATTATTAAGTATTCTGGTTTTCGTTGTAGCAAACTTTATGCCTGGGGATCCTTTTACAGGACTGATTGATCCGAACATGGATCCGAAACAAATTGAAATCATGCGTGAAGCAGCTGGACTTAATGACCCGCTTCCAGTACGATATTTTGACTGGATTACTAACGCTTTACAAGGTGATTTTGGACGAAGCTTTACTTATCGTGTTCCTGTAAGTACGATTATCGGACAACGTGCAGCAAACTCAATTCGTTTAGGTATAGTATCAATCTTTTTCTCATACTTAATTGCTTTACCGTTTGGTCTTTTATCAGGACGATTTAAAGATTCATGGTTTGACAGATTAGTATTATTGTATAATTACATCAGTTTTGCTATACCAACATTCGTTCTTGCATTATTAATGGTTTATATATTCGGTTACCGAATGGGCTGGTTCCCAACACGTGGTACAGTAAACGTAAACTTAACAGCTGGAACAATGCCATATTACCTAGATATGATTCACCGATTACTCTTACCTGGCTTTACTAGTGGCGTGTTAGGTACCGTATCTATCACTCAAACATTACGTAGTGAAGTTATTGATACCAAAACACGTGACTTTGTTAGAACAGCTAGATCAAAAGGTGTTCCAGTGGGTAAAGTATTTAGTAAACATATTTTTAGAAACTCATTCTTACCTATCGCATCATCTATCGGTTTCATAATTGTTACATTACTGAACGGTTCAATTTTCGTTGAGCAAATCTTTGCTTATAACGGAATGGGCGTTCTGTTCTTAAACAGTATAACCGGTCGTGATTATCCAATTGTTATTTCACTTGTATTACTTTACGGTTTAATTGCGATTGTAGGATCACTGATATCAGATATCGTGATGAGTATTGTCGATCCAAGAATTCGTATCGACTAGGTATATAGAATGAAAGGACTGAGAATATGACTAAAGTTGATACAAATCATACAGAAGCAGTAGCAATTGATACAGAACAATCGTTACCGCCAATGGGTTTTAAGGTAATTGTTAGAGAATTTAAAAAAGATAAAGTTGCATTGACTGCCTTAGCAATCTTAATTTTAATTGCTATTACGGTGATTGCATGGACAATTCGGCTAGATGTTAACCAAGTCACACGAGTTGACGTTTTTAATCGATTCACTCCGCCAGTTGATTTTCAGTGGAGTAACTTTGTAGACGCATGGAATGGAGAAAGAACTTATCTATTAGGTGCTGATGAGAGTGGTAAGGATGTCTTCCACCAATTACTTATCGGTACGGGTAACTCAGTAATGATTGGTGTATTTGTTACATCAATCATGGCACTTATTGGTATTACATTAGGTGTTGTAGCTGGTTACTACGGTGGTATCGTTGACAATATCATCATGCGTTTCACAGATTTTGTTATGATTTTACCGACTACGATGATTGTTATTGTATTTATCGTAGTTGTTCCAGAAGTTACAGTGCTTTCGTTCGTATTCATCATGAGTATTTTCTCATGGACAGGATTCTGTCGTACGATTCGAAGTCGAGCGCTATCTGAAGGTGAGTTAGATTACATCAGTGCATCTAAAACAATGGGAACACCAACTTGGAAAATTATTCTTCAAGAGATGCTACCAAACTTAGCGTCACTGATTATGATCCAACTTATTCTTTCTTACGCAGCAAATATTGGTCTTGAGACGGGTCTAACTTTCTTAGGCTTCGGTCTTCCACCACATATTCCTACATTAGGAACATTAGTAAGTGCTGCAACTTCTCCAGAAAACCTGGAGCTTAGACCTTGGGTTTGGCTACCTGCATCATTGACCATCCTAACATTGATGCTGTGTATAAACTACGTCGGACAAGCACTCAAACGCTCAACTGACGCTAAACAACGATTAGGATAAAAATAGGTAATTAATTATAGGGGGAAATTACTATGTCATTTAAGAAAAAATACGCATTATTAGCAAGCTCTACTGCAGCTGCTTTATTATTAGCAGCTTGTGGCGGTTCAGGAGATTCAAGCGATTCTGCTGATGGCAATGGGGATGCAGCTGGAAATGGTAGCACTGAAAATGCTGAAAGTGGAGCTGATCAATTCGAAGCTGAAGTATTAAACGAAGGTGATGCGATTGATGGGGGAGTAGCTCAAGTAGGTGTCGTTTCTGATACAGCTTGGACTGGAATTCTTGACTGGCAACACTATCAAATTAATACAGACGCGACATTAGGCGGTTACTTCTTAGGTAATCTATTAACTCAAGACGAAAACTACGCATTAGTTGGTGGTGAAGAATGGGGTACTGCAGCTGATATCGAGTTTGATGAAGATAATGCTACTGCTACAATTACTGTCAGAGATGGCGTTAAATGGCATGACGGTGAAGACTTAACGGCAGATGATGTCGTTTATGCTTACGAAATGATCGGTCACCCAGATTATACTGGTATTCGATATGGTGACGATTTTACTAATATTGAAGGTATGGAAGAGTTCAAAGCTGGTGAAGCTGATTCAATTTCAGGTATGGAATTATCTGATGATGAGATGTCAGTTACAATCCATTTTAAAGAATTCAACCCAACTATGAAACAAGCTGGTGGTGGGATTTGGAGTTATGCAGCACCACGTCACTATTTAGGCGATATTCCACACGCTGACTTAGAGTCTCACGATAAAATCCGTAATAATCCAATTGGTTTTGGACCATTTAAAGTTAAAAACCACGTTGCTGGTGAATCTTTAGAGTTAGAAGCTTTTGAAGATTACTACGGTGGTGCACCTGAACTAGATGGAATTGTACTTGAACGTGTCCCTACTTCAGGAGCAGTAGAAGCCTTACGTGCTGGTGACTTTGACTGGGTTGATTCTATGCCTACAGATCAATACGAGACATTCAAAGATGGCATCCCTGGCTATACTACAATTGGTTATCCAGGTCAGTCTTATGATTACTTAGGATTTAAGATGGGTGAATGGAACGCTGAAACAGGAAGCGTTGAATATGATCCAGATGCGAAAATGGCAGATAAGAGCTTACGTCAAGCAATGTCTTATGCTCTTGATATTGACCGTGTTGGAGAAAACTTCTTTAATGGCTTACGTTATCGTGCGACATCACACATCGTACCAAACTTTGCTGAGTTCTTTAAAGATGACATTGAAGGTTACCCATACGATCCAGACCGCGCAAATCAATTACTTGATGAAGCTGGTTATGAAGACGTCGATGGTGACGGATTCCGTGAAGATCCAGATGGTGAAGCATTAGAAATTACTTACGCAGCTCGTGCTAACTCTGACGTTGCTGAATCGATTGCTCAGTATTATATCCAAGCTTGGGAAGAAATTGGCTTAAATGTATCATTATTAGAAGGGCGTCTACACGAAGTTAACGCGTTTTATGACCGTGTTCAAGCAGATGACCCGGCAATTGATGTATTCGAAGCTGGATGGGGTGTAGGTTCTGACCCAACTCCAACAGGATTATATGGTCCAAACGCACCATTTAACTTCCCACGATATGAAACGGAAGAAAACAATGAGTACCTTGCTGATTTAGTATCTGAAGAATCATTCGACCAAGAATACCGAACAGAAGTATTCCACGAATGGCAAGAATTCTTCATGGATGAAATTCCAACAGTTCCAACATTCTGGAGAACAGAATTACAGTTAGTTAACGATCGAGTATCTGCATTCTCACACGATTCTAAACCAGGTGCAGATAATGAAACATTTGGATTACACAAGATCCAATTATTGAGCGAAGATATCATCACTGAATAATTTATTTATTTAGAATGAATCCGATTAAGATATTTAGAGCCAATTGATTTATTTCAATTGGCTCTTTTTCTATGTCACTATAAATATGAAAAATGTTCGAACGATATATAATACAGAGTTGACAAATTCCACGAATGCATGTTTTTTTATGGATAAAGTACCAACAATTCCAACATTCTGGGGAACAGAATTACAGTTAGTAAACAATCGTGTATCTGCATTCTCACATGCTTCTAAGTTTGGTGCTGAACACACAGTTTATGGTTTACACGAAATTTATCTAACATCAGAAGAACCTCTTATTGAATAATTAGATAACACGAACACTAAAAAAACGTTCACTAAAACAGTGAACGTTTTTTCTATAATTTAAAGTAGTATTCTAAATATCGAGCTAAGCCGTCTTCGTCATTTGAGTAATGACTAATATCATCGGCAATATCTTTAAGTGGAGTTATTGCATTTTTCATCGCTACACCGTGGCCGGCATATTGAATCATTTCGTAGTCATTATCTTCATCGCCAAACGCTAAAATATCTTTTTGATCTATGTTGTAGTACTCGGCAATTTCTTCGACTCCCATTGCTTTTTGAACTCCGAAAGTTACAATCTCAATACATGGAGCAAAACCACCCCAGGTTCTTACTTCGACAAAATTCCCATGTTTATTAATTAATTCTTTTTTAATCTTATTTTGGAGATATTTGTTTTTTGTAAAAATATTAACACAAGTAGCTTCTTTTTCAATCTGTCTTTCTTCTATTGAAATGGCTTTATCTAAACCTTCTGGATAAAAATCAGGATAAGGAATGTAGCGACTTGATATATAAATCTCTTTATCCACCTCCGCAGAAATTAAATTTATTTTATCGTTTGTACGTAGTCGAAAGAGTTCATTCACAACGTCAACAGGTAAAGTCTTATGATAAGTTTTCTCCCAGGCTGGTTGATTAGGATAATGACAAAGTGCACCATTAAAGTTAACCATTGGTGTATCTAATTGTAGTTGTTTATAATAGTGCTTACTTGTACGGTAGGGTCTACCAGTTGCGATTATTATAATGTGACCTTTTTGTCTTAACTTGGCAATCACATTGATAGTTTTTTTAGAAATTGTTCGATCATCCGCAAGTGTTGTACCATCTAAGTCAATAGCAATTAATTTTTTATTCATACAAACCTCCAGAACATGAAATCATCATTATCGTACCATATTTTCAATCATTTA